>JBHHXV010000144.1:0-5918 GCA_046757225.1 bacterium | reverse complement strand
GATAAAGATCGATTGTCCGGGGCAATGGACGGGGTTGATTACGTGATTCACGCGACCGCCTTGAAGCAGGTGCCGGCTGCGGAAACCAACCCCTGCGAAGCGGTGAAAACCAATATCGTGGGCGCCCAGAACATTATCGATACCTGCATAGATAAAGGAGTGAAGCGGGTGGTCGCTTTATCTACGGACAAGGCGGCCAACCCGATAAATCTTTACGGCGCCACCAAGCTGGTGTCAGACAAGCTGTTCGTGGCGGCCAATATGTATACCAGCGACGGACGCTGCCGGTTTGCCTGTGTCAGGTACGGAAACGTCATGGGCAGCCGGGGCAGCGTGATCCCCTGGTTCTTTAAATTACGGGAAACCGGAGAACTGACCATCACGGACAGGCGGATGACCAGGTTCTGGATTACCCTGGAACAGGGTGTGGAGTTCGTGCTGAACAGCTTGCAGAGAATGCAGGGAGGAGAGATCTTTGTTCCCAAGATTCCCAGTATGAAAATCGTTGATTTGGCCGAGGTTATCGCGCCGGAATGCAGCCTGAGAGAAATCGGTATCCGGGCCGGAGAAAAACTGCATGAAATCATGATCCCCGAGGATGACGCCCGCCATACCCATGAATATGAGACCTTTTTCTGCATATATCCCGAACATTACGACTGGCTTGAGCTGCAAGACCTGAGAAAAGAAAGAAAGGACACACTGCCGGACGGTTTCACCTACTCCAGTAACAACAATACCTGTTGGCTCACTGAGGATGAGATGAGAAACATGTTAAAAGACCAGGGCTTTCCCCTCTAAGCACAACCTCCGCAATGAAAGAATTCTTAAAATTTGTTTTCACCAGGCATAAACCCCAGATAATCTTATCGGTGGTTTTTCTGGTTGTCTCCAGCTTTCTGGAAGGGGCGATGGTCGTCTCTTTTGTCCCGATAATAGACTTATTGACCAAAAAAGACCTGGCCAGCGCCAGCGAGATTACCCTGCGGATGGTGAAGGGAATGAATTTTCTCCAAATCCCTCCAACCTTAAATAATTTTATAATTATCATCATCTCCTTTGTCATCTTTAAAAACGTCTTTTTTCTGATAACCAGAAAGGTGCTTCTGGAAGTCAGATACAGGACAATCAAAGAGATCATCTGCGATACCTATAAAACCTTTTTTAATGCCGAGTGGAGTTTTTTATGCACCAACAGTCAGGGTGTCCTGACCAACACCCTGATAACCGAGACCTTTAATATCGGCGATGGCATTATCAACCTCTCATTACTGCTTTCCGATTTTTTCCGGGTTCTGTTGTATTTTTCCGTTTCCCTTTACGCTTCAACCAGGCTTTCCTTGATTATCATCTTCCTGGGGCTGGTTTCGGCAATACCGTTTTCCTTATTGGGAAGATTGATGCGCCGGTGGGGTCTGGACAGAACCGACAGCGCCAATAAAATCTTTAATATCGTCCAGGAAACCCTGGGCGCGGCCAAGGTAATCATCGGCTACGAGAAACAAAACAAAAACATCGATGAAATGGGAATCACGGTTACCGACTTGAACAGGGCGCACATAAAGCCGCATATGCTGGACGCCTTCACCAAAATGGCACATGAGCCGGTTGCCCTGTCCTTTATTATGCTCTCCATATATCTGGCCATCAATTATTTCCACATGGAGATTTCCGAATTATTCGTAGTGCTATACTCTTTCAGAATGTCCCTGCCGATCCTGGCTAACCTGGTCGCCTTGAAAAACAAGGTGATCAACATCCTGCCCTCCTTTCAGCAGATACTCGACCTGAAAGGGTCGGCCCAAAAGCAGGTCAGGCTGTCGGGAAACCGGCGTATCGGCGAGATAAAAGACAAAATCGTTTTTCAGGGGGTGAGCTTTGGCTATCCGGATCACAAGGTAATACTGCATGACTTGAACATTGATATCCCCAAGGGAAAAATGATCGCTTTTGTCGGGGAGTCGGGAGCGGGAAAATCAACCGTCATAGACCTGTTGATGGCCTTTTATCAGCCCGGCGGCGGCGTTATCCTGGTGGACGGGGTTCCCTTGCCTGAATATGATATCGCTTCCTGGAGGTATTGTCTGGGTTACGTGCCCCAGGACAGTGTTCTGTTTAATATTTCCCTGAAAGAAAATTTGTTGTGGGCCAAGGAAGACGCTACCGGTAAAGAAATAGATGACGCTTGCAGGCTGGCCAATGCGGACGAATTTGTATGTAAATTGAGAGACGGCTATGATACTATTGTCGGTGACAGAGGGGTTCGTCTCTCAGGTGGCCAAAGGCAGCGGATCGCCCTGGCCCGCGCTCTTCTGCGCAGACCTAAGCTGCTTATTCTGGACGAGGCGACCAGCGCTCTCGACAGCCGGTCCGAACTGCTGATTCAGCAGGCAATTGAAAAGATATCTTCCCAAACCACGGTGGTGGTGGTGGCTCATCGGCTTTCCACCATCATAAAGGCCGATTGTATTTACGTTATGGATAACGGACGGGTCGCCGACCAGGGAACTTACAGCGAGTTGATGAGCAAAAACAGCAAATTCAGCGGCCTGGCCAGCCTCCAGGGACTTACAAATTAATTTAAGTTGAATTCAGATATGTTATCCCGAATTATGCGGGCTAAAGCCAAAAGGCAACTCTTTTTGGCAACTTGTTCCCAAACAAACCCAAACCTTGGTATTGCTGCGGAAAAGGGTGTTTGGAATTTCGGTCATCCTGCCTTTAGTCAAACCAAACTTTCCCTGACGGGCCTTTCGTCACCCCGCCCTGCTGAAAAAAGCTGGTTGTCCCCCAAGAAAGGGGTTGCTCCACTTCGGTATTTTCACGGTAAAGAATTTCTTCTTGAATTAAACAACTAAAATGCGCTTCGAAAACCTGATCATCTTACATCTGATCTGGCTGCTGCTGCCGGTTCTGGGCTGGTTTTATTACCGGTCTTTTAAGCGGAAGCGGCAGGACCTGGAAAAGCTGGGAAACCCCAGGGTCCTGGATAAGATCCATAAAAACCGCGAAGGGAACAGTCCCTATGCGCGGATGGGATTGGTGCTGGGGGCGACAATGTTTTTTTTGATTTCTCTGGCCCGGCCCCAGTACGGCAAGAAAGAGGAACTGATTAAAAGGAAGGGAATCGACATCATGGTGGCGGTTGACACCTCATTAAGCATGAACGCCGAAGATGTCAAACCCAGCCGGATCGCTCTGGCCAAGCTGGCTTTATCGCAGCTTATCGACCGTCTCAGGGGAGACCGGATCGGGTTGGTGGCCTTTGCCGGAACCAGCTTTGTCCAGTGCCCCCTGACCCTCGACTACAACGCTGTACACATGTATCTGGATGCTCTTGACACCTCGATTATTCCTGAGCCGGGAACCGACTTGGCCGGGGCGATCCGGACATCGACGGCGGCGTTTAATTCCGAAGAGAAGAAATACAAGGCTTTGATTATTCTTTCCGACGGTGAGGAGCATACCGGGGAGGTGGACAAAGCGGCCCGGGAAGCGGCGGAAGCCGGGCTGGTGATCTTTGCCGTGGGAATGGGAACCTCCACCGGGGAACCGATTCCCCTGCATAAAAAAAATGGCGGGCATGAATATAAAAAAGACCGTTCAGGCAATATCGTTATGAGCAAGCTGCAACCTGCCGTTTTGCAGAAAATCGCCCTGCTTACCAATGGCCAGTACTACCAGACCGACAATCAAGGGACCGCCATTGCCAATATTTATGATAAAATCCGGCGGATGGACAAGAAAGAGCTGGAAAGCCGGCGCTTTTCCCAATATGAAGACCGCTTTCAATACGTGTTGGTATTCGGCTTTTTATTACTGACTCTGAGTTCTTTTCTCCCGTTCAGGAGAGGCGAAGAATGAATTTTTTAAAAACCGCTTTTTTAATTTTTTGCCTGCTTTTTCTGGGCGGCTGGCGGAACCCGTTTGACACGCCGGCCGAGCGGAACCGGGAGGCAAACGAACTTTACCGGCAAAAGAATTATGACCTGGCCCTGAAAAAATACTCGGACGCCCAGTTGGCTGCCCCTAATTCTCCGAAGCTGCATTATAATCTGGGAACCGCTTTTTTCCGTAAAAAAGATTTTAATAAAGCGGCCTCTGAATTTCAAACGGCGGTAACCGGAAGTAAAGAGGATTCCGTAAAAACCGATTCCCTCTATAACCTGGGTAACGCCTTTTTCCAGCTGAAAAAATATCAGGAGGCGGTGAAATCGTACGAACAGGTTTTGAAGCTTAATTCTCAGGACAGGGAAGCCAGGCATAACCTGGAAGTAGCCAGAAGATTGTTGGAAGAACAAAAAAAACAGGAATCTCACGATCATAAAGACGATCAAAAAAAGGATAAAAATCAAGATAAAAAAGATAAAAAGAATAAGGACAGGCAAGACAAGAAAGAAAACAATAAAAAAACAGATTCCCAGGATAAATCAAAACAGTCGGAACAAAAGAATCAGCAAAAAAAGAAAGATCCGGAGAAAAAGCAGAAAAAAGACAAGAATCTAAAAAACGATAAGAAAGACAGTAAGCAGGAGAACAAACCAGCCAAACCTGTCAAAAAGGGCCAGATGTCCCCGGAAGAGGCGGCCAGGATTCTGGACGCCTTGAAGAACGAGGAATTAAAGTTTCAACGCAAAAGACTGAAAACAGGCAGTGATGAAGTGGAAGTGGAAAAAGATTGGTAGCTTGAGCCTGCTGGTCTGCCTGTTGGCCGTGACAGAGGTATGGGCGGCCAAGGTGTCGATCAGTGCTCAGGTGTCCGCTAAATCAATCGGGTTGAATAATGAAGTCAAGTATATCTTGACCATCAGCTCCCCGGACATGGGTAATTTACCCAATCCTCATTTGCCTGAGTTCAAGAATTTCGACGTGACCAATTCATACCGGTCATCAAGTTTCAATATGATTAACGGCCGGTTTTCCCTGTCCAAGGTGTACAAATACGTGCTGCTGCCCAGGGCTGCCGGGACTTTTGTTATTCGGCCGGCGACTATTACGGTAAACGGCAAAACCTTCAGTTCCGATTCGGTGGCCGTCACCGTCACGAAACGGGGTCCGGTCAGGCGGTCGCGGCCAGGTTACAGGGGGAAACCTCAAAACGATTCTTCCCAAAAGAAACATGACGGTGATGTCCACGGCAACATCTATGTCAAAACCACGGTGGATAAAAAAGAGGCCTATCCGGGCGAGCCGATTCTGCTTACCTTTTCTTTTTTCCGCCGAATCCGGTTGTTCAGCAGCCCCGAGTATTCGCCTCCGCAAACGAGCGGTTTCTGGCAAGAGGAGCTTAACAATAATGCCGCCGATTCCCTGCGGTATATAAATAACCGCCAGTACCGGGTGCAGGAGTTTAAATATATCCTCTATCCTCTGGCTTCCGGCAAATACACGATCGGCTCCGCGGTGCTGGCGGTGCCGATGGGCTTTTTCTCCAGACCCAAAAGGTTTGAAACCGATCCTCTCGAGATAAAGGTATTGCCTCTGCCTGAGAAAGGGCGGCCGCCGGGGTTTAACGGAGCGGTGGGCGATTTCCGGATTACCGGGTCCATCGATAAGAAGGAAGTGGCGCTCGGCGACCCGTTGAATCTGGAGATTAAAATCGATGGAACCGGAAATATCAAGAATGTTCAGCAGCTGACCTTTCCCGAACCGGACGGCTGGAAAAAGTTCGACTCGAAGATTACCGAGAACATTTCCAAGGGGCGGGACAGGATTTTCGGGGAAAAGCATTATGAGTTCGTGCTGGTTCCGGAAAAAGAGGGAACCGTTAAAATCCCTCCTCTGTCTTTTTCCTTTTTCGATTATAAAAAAAAGAGATACAGGACTATCAAGGCCGGCCCCTTTGAGGCCAAGGTCTTAAAAGGGAAAAAGAAACCCGTGGTAATGACGGGTCAGGGAAGTGGCCGGGAAAAGGAAAT
>JBHHXV010000143.1:0-5919 GCA_046757225.1 bacterium | reverse complement strand
GGCCAGTCCGGCCCCCGGATTCAAGGTGCCGGGAACAGAGGATTTTATCGATTTAAGAATAGCGGAGGCGCTGATCTGGTGCAGGAAGATCGGTATACTTCCCATGGTGACCCAGATCACGTTCCCCATTCCCGATTTTCCGAAAAAATCGTTTAAGAATTCTTTAGGGATATAGTTTTCAGCGATCGAACCGACAAAGATACCCACCAGTACATATTTCCCGATCATCCAGGTCATTTCCCAGGTCTTGCACCAGAAGATCCAGAAGTTCTGCCACTCCCTTATCCAATCCTTTTCATGCTTTTTGATTTTTACCGCCATCCGGTTGCTGAATTTCTCTCTACAGGTGCATTTCAGGCGGTCGTCTCCATCGAAATCGTGGTCATGAAAATCCCCTTCGACAATCGAATCGTCAATAAAGAGGGTATCAGTCTGAAACCCTTTATTTCTCAAAAGGTGGGTAACCACTCCCGCCAATATGCCCATCAGAAAAGCGGAGGAGATCCGGACAACCGTCCATTCCACCCCCAGATCGGATATGGTCAGGAAAAAGGCGGTGGGGCTCATTAAGGGAGAGGAGATAAGCAAAGCCATGGCCGGAGCCAGTGGAAGGCCACCGGAAAGCAAACCTACTACGGTCGCCAGAATACCGCAGGAGCAGAGCGGGCTGAACACCCCGATCACCGAGGCCAGCACGATTCCCATAAATCCATATCTGGAAAGGGTTTTTCTCAGCCTGATGTGCAGCTTGTAGGTTCGGATGTACCCGGCCAGCATGATTCCGAAGAGGAAATAGAGGTAAACATCCCCGATTTCCGCCCAGATACCGTGGCTTCCCAGGATGATATAATGCAGTTCGCTTAAAAATTGGGTAAAGAACCCGGCCTTGGCCAGTTCCGGCAGTTCCGTGCTCGGCCCCTTGGAGGCCAGGTGCCAGAACATCAGGGCAAACCCGCTTCCCAGCAAGGCGAACAAGGTCGTGTTTACCGTCCGGTGCTGTTTTTTATGAGTATCGCACTTTTCTGACATTAATTAATCAACCTGCTTATGAACCAGGGCAATCAGAAAGCAGAGAGCGATCCCCAGCATGACGGTTATTTTACCATTGAAAGTAGCTCCTGAGGTACTGCTGACGATATTCCAGTTATGGACCATGGCGGCAGCGGTCAGCATCCCTAAGGTGGTAATGCCGGAGTCGGCGTTTCCCTCTCCGGCCAGAATCAGCTGCCGCAGGGGACAACCGCCCACGATCACCGCGGAAAAGCCGGTCAGGAACATCCCCCCGAAACTCCAGATATGATCGAGGTGCGAGCCGGGCTGGTCATACATTCCCAGATGGAAAAGGCCTAACAGCATGTTGGTGACGGTGGCGAAAATAACCAGCAGGATCAAGCCGGTCATCAGACTGCGATCACGCGCCAGCATATAGTTTCTTAAAGACCCGACAATACAAAATCTTGATTGCTGGGAGAGCGTCCCCAAAAACAGTCCCACCCCTAAAGAAATCCACATGGGGGCGTGAGCCGAGCCGGGGCCTTCCCCGCTGAAATTGATATAGGACGGTCTCAGGAAGATAAAAAGCAGCAGCATCCCGGCGAAAGCGGGAATTATCAGCCCATTTATTTTGGGCTGATCGGTAACGTCTCCCATATAGGTGCCTTCTTTCATAAAGGTAATTCCCACCCAGATACCGGCCAGTAAGCCGGCCACCCCTCCCATGGCGGTTAAATCCCCGGCTGTGAACCGGTAGATCAATTTTATGGGGCAGCCCATAAAAACGGCGGAACCGGCGATCATAAGGAATCCCATGACAAAATTGATTACCGGAGAAGAGCCGCCTCTCACACTGAAATTTCTGGTGGAAACGGCCAGAGCGAAAGCTCCCAGGATAAAACCGATAATCTCCGGGCGGATATACATCATCCGCTCGTTGCCGTGCAGGCCAAGCGCGCCCACCGTGCCTTCCAGAAAGCAGGAGATGCAGATACCGGTGTTGGCCGGGTTCCCCCAATAAGCCAGCAGAACCCCGAATACCCCGTAAGAGATACCGGCCAGTATCAGCACCCAGGTCAGTCCGGGAACGTTTTCCTTGTAACGGAGAAACCGGTTCCAGATCCCCTGAATCTCAGGATTTAATGTACTTTCTTGAGCTTCCACTATTATTCACACCCTCCGGCCAGCCGGCGTTGCAGATAATACAAATTCTTCATCATTTTGCCCCTGTGCGGCATTTTGGCGAAGTAATTTCTTCTTACCAGCCCCAGTACTATCTTGACCATATGTTTCATTTCTATCCCTTTTTTTTCGTCGCTTCGCCGGTCGGCAAAGTAAGGGTATCCTTCCACGGCTTTACGGTAATTATAGAGAGCGGCAGGGTAGTCTTTCTGTAATTCAGCCGCTCTGGCCCGGTAAAGGTAGGCGTAAGGCTCTTTTCCACGGGAGCTTTTAATGAGAGCGCCCGAAAGTTCCGCCAGTCTGTCCGCCTGTTTGGCTGCGTACAGTTTCTTAAAGGCGGCGACCTGTTTTTCTATCGCTTTAGTGCGGTGGGCTAAATAACCTTTTATAGCTTTGCGGTGGAGCAGTTCTTCCGGTTGAGTGGCTTTATTCTGTTGGTTTACCACGATCATCTGAACGGAAAGGGCGGTCAAAGCCAACATTACTATCCAACTCAATTTGTCAAACCAAGTCTCCCAAAGATAATTCATATAATCTATATTAATCGAATTCTACGTAAGGATCCATTTTAACGTTTTTCATCATGGCTCTCAGGCTGTCATAATCGCTGTCCACGGCCTTTTCGTACCCTTGAATCTTTCCGGCTTTATTAACGTTCAGCACTTCACCGGTTCTCAAAAACCCCTCTTCATCCCATTTTACATGATCTTCCTTGACCTTGCCGTCGTTGCTGACTTCCACCGAGATGACCTCCAGCCGTTTCGGATGCATGTAAACCATGGTGCTGTCATTTACCCCCAGAAGGATTTTGTTGATTTCTGAGGTCAACTGCGGGTCTGCGTTTTTGGTGTGCGAAAAGGTACAGTAAGGCTCTTTCTGGCTTTCGGCGATAACATTGAAATCCTCATGCCGGATTTTCCCCTGGTTTTTCAAGAGATCCCAATCCAGGGTAGGAGCGGAAGCCAAATCATAACCGCTGAACATAATTCCGTATATGGTCTTTTCATGTTTATAGGCGCCCCAGGGAATGGCATAGTAAGCCAAATCCTCTTCCGGGTTTATGCCCGCTTTCAACATCAAGTCATACTGCACCAGATAACCGAAGGGAGCGAACATCGGCCCGAAGGCGAATTTTTTCCCCTTTAAATCTTTCATCTCTCTGATGCCGCTGTTTTTCATGGAAATAATCTTACCGGTGGTAAAGCGGCCCAGGGGACCCCGCTTTTCGCCCAGCATCACTTCAGCGCCGATATAATGGTGCAGTTGAACATAAACAATGGAATTGGTTTTGAAGTAATGGATATTTTCCGCTTTGATAACGTCCTGGGCCTGATAGGTATGCATCGGGTACATGATAATTTTGCGGCCGAGTTTCTCTCCTATATAGGCGGCTACCGCAGAAAACCGTTCCACGGTTTCTTCTTTGCTGTTGCAGATCAAATACCCCAGTTTCAGCGGCTCACCGTTGGCCACTACTGTCCGTTCCCCTTTGCTACCTGAATTCGGGCTGCCGCATCCGATTACTATCAAAGAGACCGCCAAACAAAAAGCAATTCCCTTTTTTCTTCTGCTCATTAATTTCTCCTTAAAAACTATAGTTAAATTTTAATATTCAGTCGATGTATGATAGGAACAATCTCTATTTCTGTCAAGTACTTTGTCTCTTTTTCAGGGGGCGGTTAATTAATTTTAACATCCAGTCAGGGTATATGTCTATGGCGGGCAGGATTTTGGTTTTGTGCCAGAATTCGACTGAATCCCGATCTAAAGAGAAGCCCAGAGAGGATTCCAGGCCGCACATCATATCGCACTGGGAGCAGTCTTTTTCCTCGACCGCTTCCACAGTGCAGCCATGGGTTTGTTTGCCGTCCGCGGTAACCAGGGTAAGGATCCAGGGATAGCAGACCTTGTCAAGCTGTCCTACGATTTTCAGATATGACTTGGAACTGACTATTTTAGGATAGCTTTTTTTAAATTCCAGCAACCGGGCGGCGCAATCGACCCGCTCCCCGGTGGACAGGGAAGAAGCCTTTATATCTTTATAGGGGTAAGTAAAATTAAAGATCAGTCCTTGAACCGCGGTTTTTGAAAGCTCCCGGCAGACCAGTTCGATTTCGTTCAAATTTTCTCCGGAGATGGCGGTAATGGAAAAAATGTTTTTGTCCGCGTTTCTGTTTATATTTTCCTTTATTTTCGGAAAGACCCCTTTTCCCCGCAGCCGGTCGCCGGCTCGGCCGACCCCGTCCACACTGATCCAGACGGCGTCCGGGTGGTAGGGGCCGATATCCCGCGTGCCGTTGGTGAACAAAATACAGATCATTCCTTTTCTTTTGGTATAGCTGATCAGCTCTTCCAGGTCCTTTCTGAGGGTCGGTTCCCCTCCCTCCAGAAATATGACGATGCACCCCTGCCGGTAAAGGTCGTCGATAATCGCGGTCCAGCGCTCAAAGGGAAGATCGGCGGTGATCTTGTTTACCCAGGTGCAGTGAGCACAGGCAAGGTTGCAGCGTTGCGTGATTTTAAGGGAGGCCACCGCCGGCGAACGGTCGGCCAGATAGCTGTATTTCAGTCTGCGCCACAAGGCATAAAGAGGGGTGCGGCGGTATCCTGGAGCCGATACTAAAGCCATCTGACCGCTATGTCCAGGAGCTTGTCATGCCAGACACTCAGTCCCCAGTAGTCGCGGTAAGCCATTTTCATGGTTTCCCGGTCCTTGTCCAGCATGGCGTGCATGATCGGAACCTGGCTGCACCCGCAGCCCCCGCAGTCCGCTTCCTTTCCGTAAGCGCAGGAATATTTATAGGAGCCGTCAGCCGAATAGAACTTAAATAAATCCCTGGTGATACATCTGGAGTGAGAGTTCCAGCAGGAAAACCCTCCGTCGGTTTTGAGGTAGTGACCGATTCTTTCGGTCATGAGGATTTTAGAGCCATACTCATTTCTATAAGCTGTTATTTCATCAATCACCCGGTCTCTTTCCTCAAGAGGGATAAATTCCTTATTGCCACCGGAGCCGCTGCTGGGGCAGAAGAAGCAGAAATAAAGGCCGCTTACCTGGGGGCGACGGATAAAAAGCTCTATGATTTCTCTCAAGTACTCCCGGTTGGACCGGCAGACCGTCACGTGAATCATGACCGGGGAAAGGCTTTCTCCCAGTTTTTTGACAACTTCTTCAAATATTCCCGCCCCCCTGATGCGGTTATGAATTTCCGGGGGGCCGTCAATGGAAAGGGCGTAACGGGCATGGCCCACCTGAGGAAACCCCAGGGTGCCGTTGGTGAAAATCATGGGAAAATCGAAAATCCGACCGGCGGCCGCGCAAACCTCGGGCCTGAGCAATGGTTCCCCGCCCAGCAAATATATTATTTTGAACCCTTGTTTTTTAAGTTTCCTCATAAAAGCGATCATCTCATCATCGCTGAGGTCGGGGTTTTTCTTTTGTCTCCACCAGTAACAATGAGAACACCTGAGATTGCATTTATTGGTAATATCCAGGCCACCGCCGATAAGCCGCCTTTGCGACAGGATATCGGAAAATCTCCAGGCAGTGCGATATCTCTCAATTGAGGAAAAGTACATGTTGATATTTTCAATATTTTACTTTATATATATAAATATAGGATAATAGTTAAAAAACATCAAGTTCTGCTAAAATGTAAGGTATTGATAAAGGAAAAAACAGTGCTATAATAAAGTAATTTAAGAAATTATTTATAAGTGATATTTAGTATACAACGGAAAAGT
>JBHHXV010000142.1:0-5934 GCA_046757225.1 bacterium | reverse complement strand
CAACTTTTTTGGGCTAACAAATTTTGTATGGACGTTGGCCTAATTCATTTTCCGGGGTCTGGCAAATGTCAGCCAAGTTTATGACATAGACCGGGTGAACGAAGTGAGCCAGCAGGCGCCAATTGCAAGAGTGCTTGGTTTTGCCTGAACATGCTATGTTCTTCTCCGGTGCATTACCATTTCTCTGGCCAGTTCAATCGCTTCGGTCAGGCTGGAGGAATCGGCCATCCCTTTACCGGCTATATCGTAAGCAGTGCCGTGATCAACCGAGGTGCGGATGATATTCAGGCCCAGGGTGACATTGACCGATTTTCTGCCGGTGACCTGCTTCAAAGGGATTAAGCCCTGGTCATGATACATGGCCAGCACGGCGTCAAAACCTTTCAAGGTATCAGGCAGGAACAGGGTATCGGCCGGGAAAGGCCCCTCCGCCCTTATCCCCTTTTTTTTTGCTTCCATAATCGCCGGAACGATCTCTTCCTGTTCCCGGTTTCCCAGAACCCCGCCCTCGCCGGCATGCGGGTTTAAACCGCAGACCGCGATTCTGGGGTTTTTTATTCCCAGCAGGGGAAGCTCTTTACGTAGTATTTCCAATTTATCCAATACCGCTCCCTTGACAATTTTCGAGGCGACCGCCTCCAGGCTCAGGTGGGTGGTAACCAAAGCGACTCTCAGGATTTCTCCGGTATAAATATTCTTTCCCAGCAGCATCATGGAAAAATGCCGGGAGCCGGTTTCTCCGGCCAGGTATTCGGTATGCCCGGTAAAACCCGGTCTTATTTTCTGAATCCAGGCTTTGGAGACCGGGGCGGTTACGATTCCGTCCACCTGCCTGTCAACAGCTAATTGCGCGGCGGTTTGTAAACAGGCGAAAGCCGCTTCAGCGGTCAGGAGGGACGGCTTTCCCGGAATTACCCCGCTTAAGGGAAAAGGGTTTATTAAAGCCGCTCTTTGATCGGTTGGCCATTCTTTGAGATGAGAAATCTCCGGTACCTGTATCTTCAAGACCTTTGGATCGCCGACAATCAACAACCGTAAATCAGGCGAAAAGCGTTTCCGCCGCAGCAGATCAGCGATAATCTCCGGCCCGACTCCCGCCGCGTCCCCCATAGTAATCGCCAGATCAGAAGGTTTCATCTTCCTCGATGAAATTTACGAATTTGGTAAATTTTTTCTGAAAAACCAGCTTGACGATTCCCACCGGGCCGTTACGCTGCTTTCCTATAATAATTTCGGAAAGCCCGTCTTCGTCAGTATCATCGCCGGTGGAGCGCTTATACATATCCTCACGGTAAATAAAGGCCACCAGGTCCGCGTCCTGTTCGATGGCGCCCGACTCCCGCAGGTCCGAGAGCATGGGCCGGGGAGGTCTTCGGCTTTCCACCGCCCGGCTGAGCTGGGAAAGGGCGATTAACGGCACGTTCAATTCCCGGGCCAGAGCCTTTAATGAACGGGAAATTCGGGATATCTCCTGCTGGCGGTTCTCGTATTTACCGTCTCCCTGCATCAATTGCAGGTAGTCCACCAGAATTAATCCCAGATTAGGCACCTTTTTCTTTAGCTGGCGGGCCTTGGCCCGCATCTCCAGGGGAGTGATCGTAGGGGTGTCGTCAATGTAAATGGGGGTTTCCGCCAGGGTACCGGCCGCCCGGGACAACAGCGGCCAGTCATGGTTGCTGATATAGCCGTGCCGGACTTTCTGGGCGTCTACCATGGCCTCTGCGCACATCATGCGGAACAGGAGCTGCTCCTTGGAGGTTTCCAGAGAAAAGATCGCCACCGGCGCCTTTTCCTTTTTCGCTACGTGTTCGGCTATATTTATACAGAGGCTGGTTTTACCCATGGAAGGGCGGGCGGCTACAATAATCAGCTCCGAAGGGTGAAGCCCGGCGGTTAAGGCGTCAAAATCGGTAAAACCGGTGGACAGACCGTTTAATGACCCTTTATTGTCATACAGCCCCTCGATCATTTTAAAGCTGTCGTTCACCAGATCGGCCAGCGGGGAAAAGTCGGCTTTTAAACTTTCTTCGGATACCTCATTAAATTGATTTTCCGTCCGTAAAAGAAGCTCTGAGACATCGCTGGTTTCGTCGTAACTTTCCAGGGTGGCCTGGGTGGCGATATTGATGAGCTTGCGCCTGAGGGCCTTGTCCTTGACAATCTGGGCGTAGGAAAGGATATTGCTGGCCGTGGGGGTGGCGTCCAGAATGGAAGCCAGGTAAGCTGTCCCTCCCACCTGGGTTAACCGGTCTGTTTTCGTGAGTTCTTCAACCAGAGTGACCAGGTCGATCCGGTCATTATTCTCGTTTAAATTCAGGATGGCGGAATAAATCAACCGGTGGGCGGTCTCGTGGAAATGCTCCGGACTCAGGGTTTCCAGAGCGATATCGAGGACATTGTTGTCCAGGAGGATAGCGCCGATAACCGCCCGCTCGGCATCAAGGCTGTGCGGCGGGAGCTTTTGCAGAGAAAGATCGGAACTGTCCACCCTTTTTTCGAAACACCCTTAATTATTCTTCTTTTTCTATTTTTACCTTGAATTCCGCTTTGACCTGAGGGTGAAGTTTGGCTGATGCTTTAAAGGCGCCCAATTCCTTGATATGCTCCTCAGGCAGGATTATCTCTTTACGGTCCAGTTCAAATCCCTGTTTTTTCAACCCTTCGGCTACATCCGCCGAAGTAACGGACCCGAACAGCTTTTCGTTTTCTCCTACTTTCTTTTTAATAGTAAGCTTGAACTTGGAAAGCTTGTCCGCCAGTTTCTGGGCTTCATCCAGGGCCTGCGCCCGTTTTTTCTCGATCCGGTTCCGCTCGGCCTCTATAAAGCGCGCGTCAACCTCCGACACACCGGTAGCCAGCTTGCGGGGAAACAAAAAATTGCGGGCGTATCCGTCCGACACCTTTACCCGGCTGCCGAACTCACCCAAGTTTTCCAGATTCTTTAATAAAATAACTTCCATCTTTCACCTCTTATGCTTTTCTAATTTTTCGGAAATCAAACCAGATATCGAATATTCCTGTTCCGACGATAATCACCAGGAAGATCGGCTGAAAGGCTAAAATCAATCCTCCCATGACCTTTAAAAACACTGAAATCTTTTTTTTCTCCAGGATAAACGTTACTACGGCCGCTCCCTGGAGCAGGTACAACATGATAAAAAAGATGGCGCTGTTGATTCCCACCCAGTCAAAAGGGGGAAGTTTAAGGAACCACAGGCCGGCCGAAGCGATAAAACCCCAGACCAATTCATCGGGAAAGGAAAAATAAGCGAAAGAAATCTCTGTTTGAGAGATATTTATTTTCCGCAGGGCTATTCTTCCCACCAGGTCGTTCGCCAACACCACTCCCAGGGTGAAAGCGGCAAAGAACCCCCAGTAAATGGTTTTAAAGATTTCCTTCATCACCAGCAGAGAATCGGTGATCTCCACCTTCTGGCTGGCGGGAAGTTTCATTTGATCGTAAAGCCTGATCGCTTCTGAAACAGTCATGTCTATCTGCTGCCGGACCAACTGGTCGAAACTGCCGCTTTTCGTCTGGGCGACTATGAAAGTCAGGATATAAACGACAGCTAAACTGACCACAGTGGTCTTGAGAACCGCCAGAGCCCGGTTGTCTTTTCTGGCCATATAAAAGGAAAGGCAGACGGACAACACCCCGAAGTTGACGATCGCTCCCATGCCATACAGGGACCCGAACAGCAGCGAGACTACCACTGTCGCTACCGCCAGAAGCATCAGGCCGAGATTTAATCCCTGGCGGTGGATGAAGATAATGACCGGAACAGGGGTAAGGAAAAACAAGGGAGTACCGAGAGTGGGAAGATATGTTCCGGCCAGGAAACAAAGAAAAACGCTTCCCAGCGCCAAGCTGAATTCCTTGGACAGGGAGCCAAGAAACATCTGCCCGCTCACCGCAGTTATTCCGCTACAAAAGGAAGTAAGGCGATTATCCGGGCGTGTTTTATGGCTTCGCTCAACGCTCTCTGATGTTTGGGACAACTTCCGGATATCCTGTGGGGAATTATTTTCCCCCGGTCAGTGATAAAGCTCTTTAACAGACGGACATCTTTATAATTGACCTCCTGGATTTTCTCCAGGCAAAGTTTACAGACCTTTTTTCTTCTGTTTTTCATCCGGTCTTTTCTGGGATTTCTCATACGTTCTTTCATGCTTGTGCCAACTCCAAATTATATTACAGAAACGTGGTTAAAACGGTATTTCCTCGTCACCGCTGATCCCGGGAGCTTTGCTGGAACCGGGCTCTTCTTTGCCGGGAAAGGTATTCTGCTGTCTGCCCGGGTCCTGGGGGGTTCCCGGCCTGGCCAGAAACTGGACCGTATTGGCTACCACATCCAGTTTGCTTCTTTTCTGGCCATCGCTCTCCCAGGTGCGAAAATTGAGCCGTCCTTCCACCAGTACGGATCTCCCCTTGTTTAAATACTCGTTACAATGCTCCGCCTGCCTGCCCCAGACGGTTATGTCCACGAAACAAACCTCATCCCTGGTTTCGTTCTCCACCCGGAAGCGGCGGCTGACAGCCAGGCCGAAGGAACAAACGGCGTTTCCGCCGGAAGTATAACGCAATTCCGGGTCCCGGGTAAGGTTTCCCAACAGGATTACTTTATTAAAACCAACCATAAGACAACTCCATTAAAAAAAATCAGGCGGCTGATTTTTCCGTTACTTTATCTTTTTCCTCGGTATCAGCAGGGGATTCTTTTGGGGTGACAGCGGGGTGATCTTTGGAAATCAAGGTCAATTCCCGGATAATGTCATCCGAAATTACGAAAAACCTTTTTAATTCACTGATAAAGGGAGCGGGGGCATAATAATTCAGCTGGATATAATAACCTCGCCGGTGTTTTTGGATTTCATAGGCCAGCCTTTTTTTTCCATGCTCCTCCAGCCGGTTTATTTCCACACCGTGTTTTTCAAAGAAGGCCTTTACCCTGTCAACCACCCCGCCGAGCCCTTCATCCTCGACCGTGGGTCTGACAATAAACATGGTTTCATAATACTTCATTCTCTTCTCCTTTCGGCTTCCAACCCGAATATTCGGGTAAGGAGTAATTAGACAGCAGCAATAAATGCATTCTGCCCTTCACTTCGTTGATTCCCCGCTCTTCCATAATTTTATGGAGGCGCAGGGAGCCCTTTATAGTATCAAAATCTTTCCTCCGAATAAACATAAAAAATGCCCCGGGCTGCTCAATTATCGATTTAAGTTCCTCCAGAGATCTTAACTTATTGATTTTTCTGCGGCTGTAAAAGGCCAGCCCCGGTTCGAAAAAAGCGTATGAATATAATTTCACCTCTTTCGGCGCCAGTTTGCCGACCTTTTTAGCCATCTTCACCAACACCCGGGAGGGTTCGGTTTGAGGTATGGCATACCAGCTCAATACCCCGTAAAAGAAAACCATGCCGGTTAAAAGGGCGGCAAAGGCGGTTTTTCTCCGGTTTCGGGAGAGAAAATAATATCCGCCCCAAACTATGGCGTTTAAGAGAGTCAGAGTGACGACGAATTTATAGGAAGCCAGTTTATAGTCAACCGCGTAAATCGCCAGAGTGGCCAGCAGGCAGCTGCCGGCGATTACCATGTTGACAAGAAACAATCTCCGCTCCGGCAGGCTCTCGGAATCACCGGCCAGCCAGGAGCTCAGATATTCTCCGATAATCAGACTGACCGGGGGAAACAGCGGCAGGATGTAATGGGGAAGCTTGGTAGCTCCGAAGGAAAAAAACAAAAAAACTACGGCTGCCCAGCAGACAAGGAAATAAAAAGCGTCTCTTTTCTGTTTGTATAATGATGAAAATGATCGGGGTAAGAAGAAAAACCAGGGGAAAAAGCCGATAACGAGCGCCGGCAGATAATACCAGAACCCACCGCCGTGACTTTCCATCGGATGGAGAAACCGGCCGATATTGTGCTTCATG
>JBHHXV010000141.1:0-5941 GCA_046757225.1 bacterium | reverse complement strand
TGAGCACCCAACAGAGCAGTCAGGCGCTGTTCACTCTATTAAAGAAAAATATCCTGCCGTCGGACATCATCACGCGCCAGTCGCTGGAAAACGCCATCGCCGTGGTCATGACGGTGGGCGGATCGACCAATGCCGTCCTGCATCTGCTCGCCATCGCACACAGCATCGGCGTTGAGTTGACCATCGACGATTTCGAAGCGATCCGCAAAAAGGTGCCGCACTTCTGTGATCTGAAACCCTCCGGCAAATACGTGACGGTCGACTTGCATCAGGCGGGCGGCATTCCGCAGGTCATGAAGATGCTGTTGAAGGCGGGTATCCTGCATGGCGATTGCATGACGGTCACCGGAAAAACCGTCGCGGAAAATTTGAAAAACGTTCCCGACAAACCGGCTTCCACACAGGATGTCATTCTGCCGCTCAGCGCACCGAAGTCGAAAGAAGGCCATCTCGTCATTCTGAAGGGCAACCTGTCGCCGGAAGGATGCGTCGCCAAAGTTTCCGGCATCAAGGCGCACCGGATCGAAGGCCCCGCGAAAATTTTCAACTCGGAAGAAGAATGCCTGGACGCCATCATTGATGACCAGATCAAAGCCGGCGATGTCGTTGTCATTCGTTACGAAGGCCCCCAAGGCGGACCGGGCATGCGCGAAATGCTGACGCCGACGTCCGCCATCATGGGCGCCGGACTGGGTGACGACGTCGCCCTGTTGACCGACGGACGTTTTTCCGGCGGCACCAGAGGTCCCTGCGTGGGACACGTATCTCCCGAAGCGATGGAAGGAGGCCTTATCGCTTTGATAGAAGAGGGTGATCAAATCCTGATCGATATCCCTGACAGAAAGCTGCAACTCCTGATAGACGACCGGGAACTGAAAAACCGGCAGGCCGCCTGGCAAAAGCCGGAACCGAAAATTAAAACCGGCTATCTATCGCGTTACTCAAGAATGGTTACTTCGGCGAATACCGGAGCAATTGTAAAATAAGGGATTTAAGGTGAAAAGAAGCGGAGCGAAAGTTTTTGTGGAGGCTCTGAAAGCCGAGGGGGTGGATATTATCTTCGGCTTTCCCGGCGGGTCGGTGCTGGACGTTTACGACGAACTCTTCGACGAGGAGATCAAGCATATTCTCACCAGGCATGAGCAGGGAGCCACGCACGCGGCTGACGGCTTTGCCCGGTCGACGGGAAGGGTCGGCGTCTGCCTGGTAACCTCCGGCCCCGGAGCCACCAACACGGTCACCGGCATCGCCACCGCTTATATGGATTCCATTCCCATGGTGGTCTTCTGCGGGCAGGTGCCCACCAGGATGATCGGTAATGACGCCTTCCAGGAAGCGGATATCGTCGGGATTACCCGGCCGATCACCAAGCACAATTATCTGGTAAAAAACGTCAACGACCTTCCCCGGGTGATTAAAGAGGCCTTTTACCTGGCCAATACCGGCCGGCCGGGGCCGGTCGTAATCGATATGCCCAAAGACATCCTCCAGGCGGAAACGAGCAAAACCTACCCGGCGGAAGTGGATCTTCCCGGTTACAAGCCGAATTATGTCGGCCATCAAGGTCAAACCAGAAAAGCCGCGGAAATGATTTTCAACGCCCAAAAACCGGTGATCTATTCCGGTGGGGGAATTATCGCTTCCGATTGCAGCATAGAGCTCAGAAAGCTGGCCGAACTGGCCGAAACACCGGTCACTTCCACGCTCATGGGGCTGGGAGGGTTTCCCGGAAAGAGCCCCTTATTCCTGGGCATGCTGGGGATGCACGGAACCTGGTACGCCAATAAAGCTATCTGCGAAACCGATCTCTTGATCGCTGTCGGCGCCCGCTTCGATGACCGGGTTACCGGAAAACTGGACGAGTTCGCCCCTCACGCCAAGATAATCCATGTGGACATCGACCCATCTTCGGTAAGCAAGAACGTTCCGGTTGATGTCCCGATTGTCGGCGACGCCAAAGACTGCCTCAATAAACTGATAGCGGAATTGAGCATGTTATATGACAGTCATCCGGAAAAGATTAAGGAAAGAGCCCCCTGGCTGGAAATCATCCAGGACTGGAAAAAGGAAAATCCCCTTAAATATGACAAAAAATCCAAGGTGCTGAAACCCCAGTTTGTCGTGGAAGAGCTTTGCCGGCTGACCAACGGGGATGCCATTGTTACCACTGAGGTGGGGCAGAACCAGATGTGGGCCGCCCAGTTCTATAAATATAATGCACCCAGAAGGTTTCTTTCCTCCGGGGGGCTGGGCACCATGGGATACGGTTTTCCGGCCGCTCTGGGAGCGCAGGCCGCGTTTCCGGATAAACATGTTATCGATATCGCCGGTGACGGCAGCATCCAGATGAACAGCCAGGAACTGGCCACTGCCGTGCAATATAAACTGCCGGTTAAGATCGCTATCCTGAACAACGGCTTCCTGGGCATGGTCAGGCAGTGGCAGGAGCTTTTCTATGATAAACGGTATTCCTCTACCTGCCTGGCTTCGGGGCCGGATTTCGTAAAACTGGCCGAGGCTTATGGAGCGGTGGGCTTGCGGGCTTCCACCTCAGAGGAGGCCACCAGGATCATAGAAAAAGCCCTGGCCGTCAATAAGCCGGTAGTCATGGATTTCGTGGTTGATCGGGAAGAAAATGTCGCCCCCATGGTTCCGGCCGGCAAGTCTATCGGAGATATGATCCTGGTGTAATGAAAGGGAATGTTTTTGATATTTCTCTTTGGGAAAGAAAGGTAGAAGAAAAAGAGAGGGAAAGGGAAGCCGACCGGCTTAAAACCCTGGAGAAAACGAAAAAGAACCTCAAAAATTATTTTACTGACAAGGGGGTAGGTCAAGTTTACCTGACCGGTTCTCTGTTGGAAGAGGGAAAGTTTTATTCCTTTTCGGATATAGACATTGCGGTGCAAGGGTTATCCGAATGGTATTTTAAAGTTTTTACCGAATTGGAAGAGCTGTTGGGCCGGAAAATCGACCTGATCGAACTGGAAAGATGCCGGTTTGCGGAGCTTATCAAAAAGAACGGTCTGAAAATAAGATGAAAAAGCAGGCGCTTTCACTTCTTAACCCGAATAATTCGGGTTAAAAGCACAAATAAAAAGGTCGGGTATTACCCATGAAGAATTTAAAAAACTGCGGAAATAACCTATGAAACATACCATCTCATTTTTAGTGGAAAACCAATTCGGGGTACTCTCCCGGGTTTCGGGGCTGTTCAGCGGACGGGGGTTCAATATCGATTCCCTGTCGGTGGGGGTCACCAACAACCCCGAAATTTCCCGGATGACCATCGTGGTCAAGGGAGACGACCGGATCCTGGAGCAGGTCATGAAGCAGCTTAACAAGCTGATCAACGTCATCCGGGTGCTCGATGTCACCAAATCCCCGCATATCGAACGGGAAATGGTTCTGGTCAAAGTGGCGACTGACCAGAGCACCAAAGGGGAGATACTGAGAATAGTCGATATTTTCCGGGCCAAGGTGGTGGATGTATCAAGCAACACCTATACCGTTGAAGTAACCGGAACCGAGGATAAGATAAACGCGATTATCGAATTGCTGGATTCTTATGGAATAAAAGAGCTGGCTCGAACCGGAAAGGTTCCCATGCTGAGAGGGCCGAAAAGCCTGACAACCAACAAATAGGAGAAACAAGCCTTATGGCAACCATTTATTACGAAAAAGACACTAATCTGAACTTGCTTAAAAGTAAAACCATTGCGGTTATAGGTTATGGCAGCCAGGGACACGCCCAGGCCCAGAACATGAAAGACAGCGGCCTGAACGTGATCATCGGCCTGCGCAGGGAAAGCCGCTCCTGGGCGGATGCGGAAAAAGCCGGGTTCAAGGTGTACCTTCCCAAGGAAGCGGCGCAACAGGCCGATATCATCCAGATCCTGGTTCCTGACCAGACCCAGGCCGAACTTTATAAGAACGAGATCGCACCGGGACTGAAAAAAGGAAACGCGTTAGTGTTTTCTCACGGTTTCAATATTCATTATTCCCTGATTGTTCCCCCGGCTGACGTGGATGTTTACATGGTGGCTCCCAAAGGCCCCGGTCACCTGGTAAGGCGGGTTTTCACCGAAGGCGGAGGGGTGCCCGCTTTAATTGCGGTTTATCAGGACGCTACCGGCAAAGCCAAGGATTATGCCTTGGCTCACGCCAACGGGGTGGGCGGCGCCAGAGCGGGAGTTTTAGAAACCACCTTTGAAGAAGAAACCGAAACCGACCTGTTCGGAGAGCAGGTGGTGCTGTGCGGAGGGCTCTCGGAATTGATCAGAAGCGGGTTCGAGACCCTGGTGGAAGCCGGTTACCAGCCGGAGATCGCCTATTTCGAGTGCCTGCATGAAGTCAAGCTGATTACAGACCTGATCCACGAAAAGGGAATCAGCGGCATGCGTTATTCCATCAGCGATACGGCCGAGTACGGTGACCTGACCAGGGGAAGCCGCATTATCAATAAGAAAACCAGGGCGGAAATGAAAAAGATCCTGGGCGAGATTCAAAGCGGAGCGTTCGCCACTGAATTTGTCCTGGAAAACCGGGCCGGCCAGCCACGTTTCCGAACCATGAGAAAGAAACAGGCCGGCCATCCGATTGAAATCGTGGGCAGGAAACTCCGCTCAATGATGAGCTGGATCGGCAAAGGCAAATAATGCCCCACCCGAGAAAGGACCGCCTGTTCCCGATCGCTGACGAGGGCTTTATCTTCATTCTGCCTTTGGCTTTTGTCTCGTTCCTGTTTTACGTGGCTTTGGGATGGCATAATTCAGCCTATATGTTGTTCGGGCTTACCGCTTTCTCTGTCTATTTCTTCCGGGACCCCGAACGGGAGATTGCTCCCGATCCCGAATTGATACTGTCTCCGGCGGACGGTAAGGTTGTCCGGGTTCAGGAAGGGGAAAAAGAAGGGGAGCCTCACTGGCGGGTCAGCATCTTTCTTTCCATTTTCAATGTCCATATCAACCGGTCTCCCATCGAGGGAGAAGTCACAAACATCAGCTATCGGGAGGGCGAGTTTAAAGCGGCTTTCGATCACGACTCCTCGGAAATCAATGAACAGAACTCGGTCACGGTTGAGAATGATACAATCAGGATAACCTTCGTTCAGATCGCCGGTCTTATCGCCCGGAGAATCGTCTGCTGGGTAAAACCTCATGACCGCCTGGAAGCTGGCGAACGCTACGGTCTGATCCGGTTCGGTTCCCGGATGGATATATTTCTGCCAAGAGATAAAGTCCAGCTTAAAATCAAAAAGGGCGATCGGGTCCGAGGCGGATTAAGTGCGCTTGGAAAGGTGATAAAACCTTAATACAGAAGGTAATGATAAGAGCATTATGACATTTCCCGGAAAACCGCCGCATACGGCATTATTTCTCGGCGCAATATTTATTGCTGTGGCCTTGTCTTCCTGCGCGGCCGGGAAACCGAAATACCTCAGCTACAACTATGACTCGGACGTTTCGCTGGTAGTCAATGATTTCGTCATCGGGAAAAAGGCCGAGTCCCATCCGACTATCGGCAGAAGGCTGGCGGACCGGATTGCCCAGGAGATCGACGCCCGCTATCCGGCAAAATTTAAAACGATTTACCGTAACAAAGCCCCGGATCAAGGTAAATATATTCTGATCAAAGGTGAAGTGATTGAATTTGGGGAAACCAGTTCTTTAATAAATCAGTGGCTGAATAAATACGGGGCCAATAAATTTCGGGCAAAGGTGTCCATAACGGACGGAAACAGCGGAAAGAGTTTAATCAAAGGGTTTGAAATCGATAAAAATATTTACATGATGGATCAACATTTCGATGGGGTCTCTCTCATCTACACTGAAGAGGACGTAATGACGGCCGTAGCCGCGAAAACCTCCAATCGTTTATTGAAAATCGATAAACCCGAATAATTCGGGAATCATAGCAAAGCAGATGATATGTTGTTGAAAAT
>JBHHXV010000140.1:0-5969 GCA_046757225.1 bacterium | reverse complement strand
GTCCGCCCCCCGGGCTTTATCCTCGGCCATCATAAGATTATTGGAAGACCAGGGCGAAAGGGAGAAGCTGACAGAGGCCGCTTACCGGGAGGTTAGAGAGAATTTCACTCCTGATAAACTGTGTGTCCAGACAGAAAATCTCTATGCAAGCTTAATAAATGCCCGGTAAACTCAGCATCTTACAGATAATCTCCAAGGGAGGGATAGAAAGCGGGGGATCCTTTCAAGCCCTGCAGCTAGCTCAAGGCCTGGCCGGGCGGGGGCACCGGACAACCCTGATCACCCGGGCCAGCCCCGAGTGTGAGGAGAGCGCCCGTAAAGCCGGCGTAAGATTGCGAACCGTTCCCTTGAGAAATGAAGCCGATCTCTTTTCCATGTTCGCTTTGTATAAAATAATGAAGGAGGAAAAGACTGATGTAGTTCATGTTCACAAGGGGCTGGCCCATACCCTGGCCTATCTCCCTTCACGGCTGGCCAGGGTTCCCGCCTTTGTGGCCAACCGGGGGGTGATCTTCCCCCTGGACATGTTCAACCGGGTCAAATACCGCTGGAAGGGAGTGGGCGCGGTGGTGGCGGTGGCTGAAGAAATTAGAGAGCTTCTCATAACCAAGGGGAAACTGCTTCCGGAAAAAGTAGTCACCATTTACGGGGGAACCGACCTGAACCGGTTCGACTGGCGCATTTCCGGAAAACGTCTTCGCCGGGAATTCGATATTCCCCCGGACAGCCCGGTTATCGGCATGATCGCCAATATCCGCACCTGGAAAGGGCATGACTGTTTCCTGTCCGCTCTGTACCCTCTGCTTGAACGGTATGATAAACTTACTGTCGTGATCGTGGGAGAGAACCGAAATAATCATGCGGCCGCTCTTATGCGGGAAGTCAGGGATAAAGGGTTTCACAACCGAATCATCTTTACCGGCTATCGGGAGGATATCCCGGAAATTCTGGCCGCTCTTGATTTTTCGGTAATCAGCTCCTACGACGGTGAGGGGCTTACCGGCGTTATCCGTGAATCGCTGGCCATGAAAAAACCGGTAATCAGCACCAGGGTGGGAGGAAACGCGGAAATCATCGATCACGGAATCAACGGGTTACTGGTTCCTCCCCGGGACGTTCCCGCTCTCCGGGAGGCGATGGAACATCTTACTACCAATCCGGGCTTGCTGAAAGAAATGGGAGAGCAGGGAGAAAAGCTGGTAAAACAGAGGTTCTCATTGGCCGTCAGGTTAGACAGAATGGAGGAACTTTATTACCGCTTAATAGAAGAAGCTGCCTTATGAAAGAAAAACTGAGAATAATTCAGATGATAAGCAATTATCGCTGGACCGGAGCGGCTGACCCGGCTGTCAGTCTGGCGGCTGAACTGCGTAGAATGGGACATGAAGTATTATTTATCTGCGGAGGGAAAGGCAGCCTGGAAGAAGAAGCCGAAAAGCGAGACCTTGCTATGGATACCAGCCTGAACCTGGGTAGAACCAACGGTCCGGCAGCATTGGTCAGGGACTTCTTTCGCCTGAAAAAGATCATTACCGATTTCCAGGCAGACGTGCTTCATCTCCACCTTTCTCACGATCATATGCTGGGCGGCCTGGCCGCTAAATTCAGCGGCCGGGAAAAATTAGTGGTAGCCAGAACCCATCATAAGGTTGATAAGATCAGGCAGGATCCCCTGCATACATTCATTTTTAACCGGCTCACGGATCTCAATGTGCTTCTTTCCCAGAATTCCATGAGAAAAACCTCATCTTTTCTAAAACATCAGTTGGTAGTTCCGGGCGGGGTTGACCTGAAACAATTCAAAGAGTCTATTACCGGAAATAAAGCCCGCCTCAAGTACGGCCTGGGAAAAAACCGGATTCTGTTGGGACTGGTGTCGCATATGCGGGCCCACCGGGGACATGAACAGGCCCTGGAGGCCTTTAACCGGATTTCCGAAGGTTTTCCTGACGCCCGGCTGGTTTTCCTGGGAGAATCGGACAAGGATTATAAGAAACAGCTGGAACGCCTGGTAATGAAACTGGAATTAGAATCAAAGGTAATTTTCATGGTGGATAAAGAGGACGACTGGCCGCAGATGCTGGGAGCCATTGATGTTTCCATGTATCTGGCCCTCGGCTCGGAGGGGTCGGCCAGGGCGGTTCTGGAATCGATGGCTCTGGGAAAACCGGTGATCGCCGCCCGGGTGGGAGCGGTTCCGGAAATTGTGGAGCATAACCAGTCAGGTATCATCGTTCCCGAGGGAGACCGTACCGCTCTGTCTGACGCCATGACCACCCTGCTGCATTACGAGGAAAAGAGAGCAGAGATGGGCAGGCAGGGCCTGCAGATTATAAAAAAGGGATTCAGGAGCGAATACCGGGCGGAAAAAATAACTCAGGCCTATTTCGATGTTTTACAGAAAAAAGAAAGTTCAAGCAACTTAAAGGTTATCCCATAACGTTTCAGTGGGAGGCCGGCTTGGCTTTAGCCTTAACTGCCGGGGCAGACTTGACTTGAGTGAACCATTCCTCCACCAGCGCCCCTCTTCTTTTACAGGATTCGCAATTGGCCACCATAATGCGGGCGATCATAAGTATCATCAGATAGAGCCCCCCCAGAGCGAAAACCATGTTGCCGATCAAGCCAGCTTTCACGGTTCCCACCACCGCTCCCCACATATAGGTAAACGCTTTGGAACTCTTTACCAGCGCCCCTTTGTAATCCCTCCTGGCCAGACCGATACCGATGTCGGTAACCGTGCTGGTAAGGTGAGAGGTCCGGACCGCATGATGAGAGACGAGTGTGGACATCCCATTTTGCAGGCCCATGGCTAAAGCGCCCAAGGTGATCGCCAGCCGGGTGTTGTCTTTCGCGAAGAAAGCCACGGACATAAGAATCAGCGATTCCGCTATCACGATGTTTACCGGGTTGGACCGCTTGGCCCATTTGCTGCCGATAAAGGCTCCTGAAATAAAGCACAGTATAAGAGGGATAAAGGTAAACACCTTATCGATTTGAATATGACCGATCGCTTTGGCCATCCCCCCCCAGTTGGCGGACATGGGGGCGATTTCATAGAGCAGGATGATGACGGCGGCCGCATTATTATATCCCCCGAAAAATCCGAAAATAAAACCCAGCTTGGTATCATCCCACAAGGTTCTGTTTTCTTTGGAGAACATCATTTCTAAATTATCGCCTTTTGTTCCAGGGAATTCTTGGCCGTATCAAGTAATGCTATTAACAGGAGAACGACCGCGTTCATAAAAAAGGCCATGGCTCCGAAATCTCTGGCCACATAAAACCCGAAGACCGCTCCTCCCAGATACGTAAAAGCCTGAAAGGTGGTAAACCCGGTTTCCCGATAATCTCCGGTAGCCAGGGAAACCCCAATATCGGTACTGGTTCCGGTCACGTGGGTGGTGCGGACCTTTCCTCTGGTCCAGGTGGTATAGGTGGTCATTCCGTTCTGTATTCCCATGGCCAATCCGGCAAGAATCAAGGCTATTTCCTCGTGATGCCCTGACAGAATACTTACAAATATTAACGCAACCGCCTCATAAATCAATATTTTGATATGCCCGCGTTTCTGATTGTCTATGATTTTGGCCGAGGTATACGCCCCGAAAATAAAGCAGCTCACCACCAGAAAAAAAACCAGCGCTTCGTGGAGGTGAAGTTCCCCGATACTGACGCCGGTCTCCGTAACGGTTCCGGTCATGCAGTTTACGAAATGGCCGAGAATAACTGAAGTTAAAACTCCGGTATACCCGCCCATAAAGACGAAGATTCCCCCCAGTTTCACATTATCCCACAGGTTTCTGTCTTCGCAATTAAACATAATTCAAATTATAAAGGCGGTTTAAAGCGATTGTCAATAAATTAATGCGAATATATAACAGCGGTATGGGATACATAACAAAAACAGCTTAATAATTCAAGATGTTGACGTTTTTTTAGGTTTAATTACAATTATTCGTTCTCAATTATAAAACAGCGTTCTGAATAAAAGGGAAAGCGAATTTCCCTGCTGCCGCCGGATTCCTGTATAATCATATCATGCAAGCAGCAGAATCAAGCCGTAACCGGAAGAGATTCTTTTTCATCTTAGCCGCCATAGTTGCCTTATCAGCGCTAATCGCTCATTACCGGCCCTATCGTCCGGCAGCCGATTTTCAATTGGAAAAAGAATTGAACCGGACCCCTCCCCCAATTTATGCAGTCAATGAAAAAAACTCCATTCTGCACCTTCCCCGCCGCCCGTATATGGATCACCGCTCTTACCTGGATTTTGTTTTCCAGAACTGTTCGATCGATATCATGGCCTTGATTCCGGTTGAGGACAGGAACAAGCGTTTAAAGAGCCTTGATCTCAGACAGGCCCGCACCATCAAAGAAGCCCTGGGAATGCTTTCCCGTACCTGCGGTAAAATGAGGATTATGCCCCTGGATAAAGGGATGGTCATCCTGTTCGGCAACACGGTTGAATACGAAAAGAAGGGCGATTATGCCCGGCTTCCGGCGGTATATGTAAGGGTTCACTCCGGTGAGGGAATGTTCCGGCTGATCGCCGAGGAATTTTCCGTAAAGATTCAGGTGGATGAAACGATTTTTATCCGGAGAGAGCGATTAAGAAAGGCCGGACAGCCCCTGACCATATTAATGGAGGATGGAGGCGACCTCGGGGATTTACTGGAGAGAGCGGCGGTTTATTTCGGAGGGGAGGTCAGGCGGACCGGGGAAGGCTGGCAAATTAAAGAGTATCTGGATGGATCGCAACTGAAAAAAGAAACCAGGAGGTTACTTAAAGAGTTGAATCACCCCGCTATCGGCGTGGTGTTCCCGGCGGCGGCGGAATCATTGGCCGTTATCGGCGAACCGGCTCTGGCTGATATCCTGAGCGGCTTTACCTCCCGCTCCCCTTTTAAAGCGGTCTTCCTGGCTGAGATATTAGGAGAAATCGGAGGTTCCAAAGCCGTTTCCGCCTTGCTTGAAGCCCTTACCTGGCCGACAGCGGGCGAGAAAAAAAGCGACTGTGTCCGCTGCCAGCCGCTTCACAGTATAATCAAGTCACTGGTAAAATTAAAGGCCACCCCCGCCCTGCCCTATTTAAGACAACTCAAAAACCGGCCCGGACTTTCTCCGGAAATGTTAATAAACGTCACTTCAGCTGTTAAGGAATTACAGAGCTACTCCTGGTTTTAGAAAGTCTTCCACCTCTTTTATCTCCCGGCTGATCCGGCAGGGGGGGAGGGATTTCAGGAAAAGCCGGCCGTACCGCTTGGTGTAGAGGCGGATATCGAGAATGGAAAGCACCCCGCGGTCGTTGTGGCTGCGGATCAGGCGCCCCAGCCCCTGTTTCAGGTTCAAGACGGCGGCGGGAATCTGGTACTCCATGAAGGGATTTTTCTCCTGCCCCCGGAGATAATCGATCCGGGCCTGGACCAGCGGCTCTCCCGGAGAAGCGAACGGCAGCTTTTCCAGGATCACGCAGCTTAAAGCGGTTCCCTGGACATCCACCCCTTCCCAGAAACTGGCCGCTCCCAGTAAAACCGAGTGCTCATCCTCCCGGAATTTTTCCAGGAGAGCCTGTTTGGATGCTTCGCCCTGCTTGAGCAGCAGGTAATCCAGCCGGTTTTGCAGCAGGGAATGGACCGTATCCAGGCTTTTCAGGCTGGTAAACAGAACAAACGCCCTCCCTCTGGTTTGCTCCAGAATTTGAATAATCTCTTCAGCGGCCCGGGGCAAGAAATCGGCCTGGCTGGGCTCAGGAAGCCTGGGAGGGATATACAGAATGGCTTGAGACCGGTAATCAAAGCTGTGGGGAAGACCCAGCAGAACCGGTTCCACCAGACCGAGCCGGTTGGTGAAATACTGAAAATCGTTGTTCACGGTCAGGGTGGCGGAGGTCATTATCAGCCGCTGGGACTGTTGGTAAAGGTTCTCTTTGAGGGTTTCGGAAACGTCGATCGGCGAAATATTTAAGA
>JBHHXV010000139.1:0-6011 GCA_046757225.1 bacterium | reverse complement strand
ATAGCATCTGCTTTGCTATGATTCCCGAATTATTCGGGTGCAGGACTTTTTCAAGGCTTTCCATTTTTGTAACTGTTCCTCACTGAGCAGCTCCCGGGCCGTCAATTTTGCATTGATACAATCCTTGGCCAGCTTGGTGCGCTTGGTTCCTATTGCGTCAAGCTTGGCTTCCACTGCCTTTTTATCCACTGATTTCTTATCCAGAAGGTCTTGCAATTCGATTTTAAGGATTTTCAGATCAGCGGTCTGCCGAACTTTGGCCTTTTGGGAATCTGATTTCAGTTTCTTTAGTTTGGTTACCTGGCTGTCGTTTAATCCCAGAATATCTTTCTGGGCCAGCAATCCGCACGGGCTGGGAAGATTGCCGCAGGCGACAATATCCCCCTTCCCGCAGCATTTACCGCTTCCCTGCTTGCAACAGGTCTTCCCCGGAGTCGCGCAAGCCAGAGTGTGCTTTCCGCATTTAGTTCTGCAAGCGCCGCTGGACAGTATCAGCATGAAACATATAATAAAAAATAACGTTTTTCTGCTTTTCATGATTGATCTCCTTTTTGTTGGATAAACAGGCAATAATTAGATATACTTAAAATGTATTGGCAGCAGTGGTAAATCAACATGAACGGTCGCTATACATTTGGTTCTGGATTAGTATTGGTGAACTTGCTGTGGTTCTGTTTTCCAACCGGAGTTTCAGCGGAAAAACAGCCGGAAAAACCGATCAGCCTGTCACCCAGGTACCAGATCTATAATCAATTAGGTAAAGAGAAAGAATCCCGCTTATTCCCGGAAAAGAAATCAAGCCCCTCTCGTCCGGAAAAACCGATCAGCCTGTCGCCCAGGCACCAGATCTATAATCAATTAGGTAAAGAGAAAGAATCCCGCTTATTCCCGGAAGAGAAATCAAGCCCCTCCCGTTCGGAAAAACCGATCAGCCTGTCACCCAGGCACCAGATCTATAATCAGATATACCGCCGCTGAATTTTCCCTATTTCAAGTGCCCCCAGGCCAGGATTCCCACCGCGCTTATGACCATCAACACCGCCATATGGCTCAACAACGCGATCCTGATGTCAAAGGCTCCCATTACCAGGGTCAGAGGCATCAGAACCACCCCGCCTATCGCCAGACTGGTTCCGACCTTCTTCTGCTGATCCGTGAGGTCAGAGACCTCGACAAAAAACGAGTAAAACAGAATAATAAAGCTTAAAGTCAGACCGTGGACGTGGGCGGCTTTCAGGTATCCCCGCATGGTGGCGAAATTCTTGGTCCAATTCACGTAATTGTACATCAGCTCGATTTTCAGGAAATATCCCAGGCAGATGTATACAAGAATACCCACCAGCCCCACGATTTTGGCGCGGCGGTTGATATGCTTCCTGACCACTTCCTTGACCATTTTCTTTTCTCCCTCCTGATGAATTTATGATGATAAAAAAAGGAGATTAAAACCTTATGTCTTATTCCGGGGTACCTTGAAAAATGGTATCATAGTACGTTTATACGGTCAAACTTACGGGTCAGAATTCTGACGACATCTTGAAGAGGGGTAATAAATGAACAAGAAAGCGAAACTATCCTTACTGCTTTCCGCCTTAATGTTGCTTTTTTTCACCGCAGCGGCGCAGGCCGGCCGGGGCCGGGAGATTATGGAGGTGATGGACAAGCTGGACCAGGGGTTTCACGATGAGGTCTCCCAGCTGAAAATGGTTCTTATAAACGCCCACGGCGACAAGGTCGAACGCCTGATGGCCACCAAGCGGTTCGAGGTGAAGGATGACGGGGACAAGTCGATCAATAAATTTCTCAAGCCCCGGGATATCAAGGGAACCGGCCTGTTAACCTATGAACACAAGGTGGGAGATGACGACCAATGGCTGTACCTGCCCGCCCTCAAACGGATCAAGAGAATTTCCTCCCGGAAGAAGACCGGCAGTTTCATGGGGTCTGAGTTCAGTTTCGAGGATCTCTCCTCTTTTGATATCGACAAATTCAAATATAAATATCTCAAGGAGGAAACGATAGACGGTGTTCCCTGTTTCGTGATCGAGCGTTATCCGGTGGATACATACTCCGGCTATACCAGGCAGGTTGCCTATGTGCGCAGAGACAACCACCAGTTCAAAAAAATCGAATACTACGACCGGAAAAGCGACCTGCTCAAGATCGCCAGTTATGAAGATTTCCAGAAGATAGGAAGATTCTGGAGGCCGACCAGGATCGACATGAAAAACGTGCAGACCAAAAAGGAAACGGTTATTGATTTTATGGAGACCAAAATCCAGAATGGCTTGAAGAAATCCGATTTTTCCAAAAGGGCGCTTAAAAAAAGATAATTATTGTTTTGAGGAAGTTTTTCTCTTTTTTCCTTATTTTATTACTGCCGGCTTTAGTCAGGGCGGAAGTGGATTATAAATACAAGGGCAGCCTGGGGTTTGATCAATGGTATTTTGTCCGCTCCGGGCATTCCCCCCAGCATGACGCCAACGACACGCTTGAGTTTAAGGGGGAAGCGGCGATGGAATGGGGTGACGGTTGGGAAATGCTGGCCGCTCCCCGGATCAAGGCCGACCTGGTGGAGGAACGGAGAAACCGGCAGACTGCGGATGAAGCCTGGATTCAGTACGCCGCAGAAGACTGGGAGTTCCGGGCCGGGATGCAGACCTTTTTCTGGGGAACCGTGGAATCGGTCAATATCGTGGATATCCTCAACCAGCGGGATTATGAAGACGATTTCCTGGATCCGGACAAATGGGGGGAATTTTCGGGCCGGTTCAGTTATTTCCTGGAGGATTACACCCTGGAACTCTATTATCTTCCCTGGTTCCGGGCCGGGAACTTTCCCAGCCGCTACGCGAGGTATTCCTTTACCAACGGGCGGGGCAGTGTCAGCACGGATGAGCGGTACCATGACGGCTCAGCCTGGAACCCCCAGGGAGCCGCCCGGCTGAGCGCCACCTATGGGAGTTCCGATGTCGCCGTGAGCCTTTTCCACGGCTGGTCCCGCTTTCCCGTTCTGGCCTTGAAACCGGGCGATGCCGACCTGGTTCCCCACTATTACAAGGAAGACCGGATCAGCGGCGATATCCAGACCGCTCTGGGGGACTGGCTGTTAAAAGGGGAGTTCGTTTATAAAAACACCGATATCAATGACGACCTGAAGCTTGTCACCCGGGAACCGGACGGGGACGTAGTCCGGAAAAACATGATTCCCGGTTCATACGGGATCTACGTGTTCGGCGGGGAGTATGAATTCGAGCGGGTCGTGGACAGCCATGACCTTACCCTGCTGGCCGAGTATCTGGGAGACACCAACCTGGGGCAGACCACCCCGGATTACCGGATCTTCCAGAACGATCTTTTCCTGGGGCTCCGCTATTCCTTTAACGACGTTAATGACAAAAAACTGGAGGCCGGCGGGTTTCTGGCCCTGGAAAGAGGGGACGAGTTGATCTACACGGTCAAATACTCCCAACGCTTCCTGGAGGATTTCAACCTTATCGTGGAATACCGGGATATTATGGTGGAGGATTCGGACTCACCGACCGCGGTATTTAAAGAGGACGGGCGGTTGTCCTCTCAGATATTATGGAATTTCTGAAAGGTAAAAAAATGACCGAATCTGATTTCACAACTCAGTATGCCAACTGGGTTTATAAATACCGCTGGTATATCTTAATACTGAGTTTAGCCGTTGTCTTAGGGGTAGGAAAGGCCGCTTCCAACCTGGTCTTCGATACCTCATACCGCATCTGGTTCGATAAAAACGATTCCTGGCTGATCGATTACGACGAGTTTGAGAACAGTTTCGGTTCGGATGAAGCGATTATCATCTCCTTTAAGGAGCCAAAGGGAATTTTCAGCAACAAGGCGCTGGAATCAATTAAGAGAATAACCGCCGCGTTATGGAAAACCAAGCGGATCGTCAAGGTCGATTCCCTGACCAACTATCAATGGACTCATGCGGAAGGAGACGACCTGATCGTAGAGGATCTGGTGGACAAACTGCCTCTTTCCCAGGCGGAACTGGAACGCAAAAAGAGGATCGCCCTGAAGGAAACCATGGTAAACGGACTTCTTTTGTCTGCGGACGGAACCACCACCCAGATTGTGGCCAAACTGCAGCTCGAAGAAGACCCGGGTAATACCCACAACCTGCAGGCCAGAAAAGCGGTGGAGAAAATAATCGCCTCGGAAAACACCGGTTACCGCTATTATCTCCAGGGGGGGCCGATTATCGATACCTCCTTTGAAATATATTCCCAGAAGGATATGAGGGTGATGATCCCGCTGCTGTTCGGAGTTATTACCTTGGTCTTGATCTTTTTGTTCCGCTCTTTCTGGGGTACGTTGATGCCTCTGCTGGTGGTCGCTTTTTCCATCATGGCCACCATGGGTCTGGCAGCCCTTTATGGCATCAAACTGAACCCGCTGACCGCCAGCACCCCCCAGATCGTCTTGGCAATAGGGATCGCCGACGCCATCCATGTTATCACCAGCTTCATGAGGCAGCTGAAACAGGGGGTGGAAAGAAAAGAGGCCTTGATTTACACCATCGAAAAAAACCTGAAGCCCTGTTTCCTGACCAGTCTGACCACAGCGGTCGGGTTCTTTTCCCTGCTGATCAGTAAGATCGGCCCCCTGCGCTACCTGGGAATCATGTGCGGAACCGGGGCGGTGGCCGCCTTTTTTATCACCTTCCTGTTTTTGACCTCCATGATGGCGGTGGCTCCCTTTTCCGCCAAACTGAAAAAGAGAGCCGACTCCCAGGGATGGACAGAAAAACCGTCCGGGTTCGTGATAAAACACGCCAGGGCTATCCTGGTATTCTCAATAGCCGCCGCCTTTATTATTATGTACTTCGCTAAAAACGTCACCATCAACAACAACCCGATTCTCTATTTCAAAGAGGGAACCATGATCCGGGATTCCAATAATTTTATCGAGAAGAACATGACCGGCAATGACGGGATGTCGTTCGTCATCGATTCCGGAAAAGCGGACGGGGTCAAGAATCCGTTATTCCTGAAAGAGATGGAACGGTTGCAAACCTACCTGGGAAAGCTTCCCCAGGTAGCCAAGGTTACTTCTCTGGTGGATATCGTCAAGCAGCTCAACCGCTCCCTGCACGGAGACGACCAGGCTTATTACCGGCTGCCCGACACCCAGGAGCTGACCGCTCAATACCTGTTTCTCTATACCCTGTCCCTCCCGTTGGGCAAGGATCTCAACGATACGATCAATGTCGATTATTCCCGAACCAATATGAACGTGGTCATCTGGAATCAGAGCTCCAGCGAAAACCTGAAACTGATCGAGGAAATCCAGTCCTGGATCAAAAAGAATGTTCCTGATTTGAAGGTGAAGGTGGTGGGAAAGACGGTGATGTTCAGCTATATGCAGATCAACCTGACCAACAGCTTTACCAGGAGCATTCTGTTCGCTTTGATCCTGGTGACCCTGATTATGGTGGCGACCTTCCGGTCAGTCAAGCTGGGGCTGTTAAGCATGGTTCCCAACATGATCCCCCTGATGCTGACCGCCGGGATTATGGGGATCTTCCATATGTTCCTGGACGCGGGCACCACCATGGTCGGATGCGTGGCCATCGGGATCGCCGTGGACGACACCATCCATTTCCTGAGCAAATACCAGCTCGGCCTGAAACAGGGGATGGATAAAATCGCCGCCGTCCGTTATGTATACAGGGAAGCGGCCACCGCCATAATTTTCACTTCCGTTGTCCTGGTACTGGGCTTCGGGGTGTTTATCCTCTCCCAGTTCAAATTGAATATCAATTTCGGGGTGTTCACCGCCATAGTGCTTTTCTTTGCGGTCTTGTGTGATCTGTTTGTCCTGCCTTCCATTCTACTCTGGAAAAAGCCGGCCCCCCTGAGTTAAACCTTGACACATATTGCCGGTCTCTGTAACCTGTTTATAATGTAGAAAACAGAACCTGATTTAGCCCGAATAATTCGGGAATCATAGCAAAGCAGATGATATGTTGTTGAAAA
>JBHHXV010000138.1:0-6012 GCA_046757225.1 bacterium | reverse complement strand
AGTTGTGAGTTGATTGTTTTTGTCACCTAAATCCCTCAACTGCGTAACTCCTAATCTCAAAAAAAATCAGGATAGATTTCCTTAACCCGCTGGGGACTCCGGGAACGGTCGATCAACGGTTCCCCCTGTAATTCCGGCAGCAGCTCATTATAGCAGAGCCGTTTTCGGGAATAGAAGATGCCGGTGGGAATCCGCTCTCCCCATTCCCCGGCCCGGTCGTACGCCCTGCGCCGGTCATCCGGCGCCCAATCCTCATCCTCCAGTTTATACACCCTTTTTTTGTACCAGGCGAAGGTGTTGACTTTATTAAAGCTGATACAGGGCATCAGGATATCGACCAGGGAAAAACCGCGGTAGCGGACGGCAGCCTGAATAATATCAGATAAATGGCCGGTGTCGCCGGAAAAACCGCGGGCTACAAAACCGGCTTTCAGAGACAGGGCGTAAGTCAGGGGATTGAACCTGGTATGCCGGTAGCCGTCCACCTGAATCTTGGTGACAAACCCCTCTTCGCTGGTGGGCGAGGCCTGCCCCTTGGTCAGCCCGTAAACCTGGTTATTATGCACCAGTACGGTAATATCGGCATTGCGGAGGATGGCGTGGGTAAGATGATTACCCCCTTCGCCGTACATGTCTCCGTCACCGCTTTCAGCGATCACCGTCAAATCCGGGTTGACCAGTTTCGCTCCGGTGGCCGCCGGGAGGCTACGGCCGTGCAGCCCGTTAAAGACATTGCCTTTCAGGTAATGAGGTATCTTGGCCGCTTGGCCGATTCCTGAACAGAGCAGCACCTGATGAGGTTCGAGTTCCAAACCGGCCAGGGCCTTTTTCAGGGCTTTCAAGATAGGGAAATTACCGCAGCCGGGACACCAGGCCGGGGAGACTTCCAGATCATAACAGTCCATGCAACACCTCGATAAGATAAGATACGGTAAAGGCTCTGCCGTCATATTTCAATATCTTTCCGTCCACTTCCAGGCCGGTCTCGGCCCGTATGATCCAGGCCAGTTGACCGGTGGCGTTGTTTTCCACCATAAAAATCTTCCGGTAACGTTCCCGCAAGTCTCTGATCTCATCCACCGGAAACGGCCAGACCTGAGGGAAATGTAGAGCGGCCACCGCTTTGCCGGCTGCATTCAAAGAATGAACCGTTTCTTTGATAGCTCCGTAGGTGGAGCCATAGCCCATCAAGAGGATTTCCCCTACCGGTGGACCGTATGATTTGGGGGAGACAATCTCTTTTTTCATCCCCTCCAGCTTCCTCAACCGCTTGTCCACCATCTTAAGGCGGATTTCCAGGTCTTCGGTAATATGCCCATCCTCGGTATGCTCGTCGGAATCAACCACCACCAGTCCCCGCGTCTTTCCGGGAACCCTTCGGGGCGATACACCTGATTCGGTGATTCTATACCTTGTATAATCGATATCATTCTTATCAGAACCACCACCTAAGAACCGCTCGACCACCATCCCTCTTGTGCTGAACGGCTCAGGGTTCCGGTAGCAGTCAGCCAGATGCTGGTCGGTCAGAATAATTACCGGAACCTGATATTTATCCGCCAGATTGAACGATTTAAAGGTAAGCTCAAAGGCTTCCTCGGCGGTTCCGGGAGTAAAAACAGCCCTGGGAAACTCGCCATGCCCGGCCGCCAGGGAAAATAACAAGTCCCCCTGTTCCGACCTGGTGGGCAGACCGGTCGCCGGCCCCGGCCGCTGAGCCAGGGCGATCACCAGCGGGGTTTCGGTCATTCCCGCCAGGCTGACCCCTTCGGCCATTAAAGCGAAGCCCCCCCCGGAGGTGCCGGTCATGGCTCGGGCTCCGGCATAGGAAGCGCCCAGCGCCATATTAACGGCGGATATCTCATCTTCGGCCTGTTCCACAAACAGGTCGCATTTATGCTCATAATGAGCCAGGGCGGCCATGATGCCGGTGGCAGGAGACATCGGGTAAGCGCAGTAAAAAGAACAGCCCGCAGCAAGCGCCCCCAAAGCGATAGCCTGGTTGCCATTGATAACCATGGCGGGAACCTGGCGGTCGCCGGCCGGAAAGGCTATCGGAAAACCAGAGGAAAAATGCACGTCCGCGTATTGATATCCGGCTTTGGCGGCCTTCAGATTCCCCTCCAGCATCTCCGGCTTTTGGGCAAAACTATTTTTAAACAGATCCTCGAGAAGCTCCAAGCCGAAGCCAACCATTCCCAAAGCGGCGCCGGCAGCGACAGAGCTGAGGAAAACAGGTTTTCCCCCTAAGGAAACCGCTAATTTATGCAGAGGAATATTTAAAAGCTTTTTATCAGGGGCGATCTCAGGGCACTTGTCAGCGTCGTACAACACTACGCCGTGCGGCTTCAGCTCATCCCGATGCTCGATAACCGATTCGGCGTTTAAAGCCAGAACAATATCAAGAGTCTCATCAACCGCCAGCCGGTCGCTTTTGCTTACCTTGATCTGGAAGAAATTATGGCCGCCCCTGATCCGGGAATGATAATCCTGGTGAGCGAAAATCCGGTACCCCCCCCGGGAGTAAACCTTGGTCAGCGCACCCCCGATGGTCTGAATCCCTTGACCGGCGCTTCCGGCGATCTTTAAGCAGAAATTAAGAGACATTATAAGACGACCTCTCCCAGGTTGGGAAGATATTTTAACATAAAAAAGCTTTTTTCCCTTATATAAAGTTAGCCGTATCACACATTTTAAAGCCAGATTAGCAAACGACTGTTAACGTAACTTGTCGTCATGGCCGGTATCTTTTCATAAAATACCCCAGGCAATCCTGCCGGACCGCCTCCGGCTCCCGGGTGAACATTACCGGAATAATATCTGACAACAGACGTATTTCCTTGTTTTTAAAGGAAAGATACTTGTTCTCTACCTGGTTCCCCACCTGATCGAATATTTCCAGAGGGCAGGAAAGACCGTCTCCCATCTTTCCTAATAAAGTGCCGGCCGAAACCTCTTGAAAATTCAAATGATCGATATCGTTTCTAAAACAAAGATCCACCTTCTTACCGTGAAAATGTCGGAGTGGAGCCTCACCAGTCTTGGGGGATAACCGACTATTTTCATCATGATGGGGTAACTCCATTATGAAAAGTCCGAAGCCAAAACTGACCCCCTCTTTCACCTTTATTTTAGCGACAATATGATAGATATCGATATCATCCGGTTTTTTGTCCGGCAGTTCGGCCATGTGCAGGCAGCCGTCCAGGTATTCGGCTGTGTGTCTGGTGCCATATTCGTGGCCGGGTTGTCCGCATTCGATGGTCACCGCCGGGCAGAAGTTTCCGAAAGCGGAAGCCAGTGAACCCTCGGGGGAAGTAAAATAGATCACCCTCCGGCTGAATAAGGTAGCTAACCGTAAAATCCGGTTATCCAGGAAATTAACCGCCGAATGATGGGGATTTATCCCGGTGTTGTTGTGTACGTCCACGCAGGCGAAGGGGTTCTTTTTCCGCATAATCTCCAGTACCCGGCCTGCCAGGGCATGTTCAGGGGAATTGCCCGCCTTCCAGACGCGGTTATAATCCGGCTGGTTATCCAGCATCCGGCGGCGGCAGGGAGCGGCCTGCATATTTCCGATAAAGACCGACAAGGCCCTGGGCAGCCCGGCTCGGGCATATTTTCCGAGTAATGCCTGAAGGGCCAGCAAACCGGTTTCCTCGTTGCCATGAAGCAGAACGGAAACGAACAATGGCCGGCTACGACGGCCGGGCAGGTGTATCAGTGTGGGGTTGGGCAGTATTCGAGGTAACTCTTCCAGACCGACACTTAAAAACCCCTCGGGTATATAGTCTATTATTTTTAACATACACTGTCAAAGAGACCATTCATGAACCGGCCGGCCACTCTGCTGGCGCTCCCAGTAAGCGGAAGCGAGTTCATACATAGTACAGTTATGCTTCGCCACATACGCCTGCTGCCAATCGGCTCCGGTCCGGCCGGTACGCAGACGCCCCTCAATAATACCCAGGAAAAAACCGATATCTTCCCCGTTCAGTTCCAAGTGCCTCAGCCCTTGATAGGCCAGAGGAAGAAGCTGTTCCCGAATCAACTGTTTCAATATGACTGTAGCACCATCCCACCAGTCGGCTCTGGCCTGTAAACCGTCCCTGGCCGCCCGGTAAAAATTGTCGCGGGCTTTATAAAAAGGAAGCCGGGATTCCGGGGAAGTGTCTTGAACGGCCAGGGCCTGCACCATCCCGAAAAAGAAAGCGGCATTGGCAATCGAATCAATGACCGTGGGGCCGGCTGGGCTTACCCGGTGCTCGATCCGCACATGAGGCCCACCATCAGGGCCGAAGCCGATTAAGGGCCGGTTCCACCGCCAGATGGTGCCGTTGTGCAGCCGGAGGTGCGCCAGACGGTCCGGCGGTTCGTTAAACCGGATCGGCAATAACACTGGATACAAATCCCGGTTTTCAACAAAGAATTCCAGTAACGACTCTCTAGCATAACTCTGACCGAAATTGACCCTGTCTAACAGTGATTCCGGTGCCTGGCCGGACACGGCCACCGCCTGCTCAAACAGCGGTATTCTGGTCTCCTGCCAGAGATTCCTGCCGAACAGGTAAGGAGAATTGGCACAGATTGCCACCATGGAAGCCGATACGATTAAAGAGGCGTTATAAAATCTGACCGCCAGGCCGGGGTCCACCTGCAGATGGATTTGAAAGGAGGTGGTGGCCGCTTCCAGCATCACGTCCGTATGGGTGGTGGACAAATTTTCCCGGCCGCTTATATCCAGGTTGAGAGGCAGCCCCTTCCGCTGGGATAACACCTGCTCGTTCAAAGCCCGGTAGCGGGAGCGCTCGGTCATGTTGGCCAGGGTAAGCTCCTCCTCCAGGAGCGTAGGCAGAATCCCCACCATCATAAGCCTGGCCTCCAGCTTTTGGGCGGTCTGTTGACAGCTTGCCCAGATCTCCTCCAGAGAGGCCTGCATCCTCCTTAAAGCATCCCCATACAGCGGTTGGGGAGGAACATTCAACTCCAGGTTGAATTTGGCCAGCTCAGGAACTACCAGCGGGTTGTCAATCAGTTTGAGGAAATCGTCGTTACCGGGAACCGGTTTCATCCGTCGATCAACCAGCCAGGCCTCCAGCTCAAAACCGCCGCTTTCCCGACCAGCTTCCAGCATGCCTTCCCTGAACCAGTTTTCCAACAGGAAAGTCTCTTCCGCCAACCTTTCATTAAAAGCTTGGAAGTCTTTCTCAGTAAAACGACTGGTTCCGATATCCTGCCCCATTCTTCCGGCCTTGTGCAATTGAGGTTAGAACGCCTGAGTATCAACCCCATATAAATTAACATAAAAAAGGACAATGTCCTGAAAGGGGTCCTTGTTTTTTCTTACGCTGCCAGTGTTGGAACTGGCGCTGATCGCCAGGGGGTCCACCGGATTAAACGTGCGCCGGAAACTGACCCCGAAGCTCCAGCATTGAGAAATCCAGGTCAGTTTGACCATGAAATCCAGGGGCTGAATGGTTCCGTCTCCAATCCCCCTTTTTTTTCTGAGCTTCTTTTCCATGGTAAGCCTTTCTTTGAGTTCTTTATTCCTGGTTTTGATTTCCGTATCATCTATTTTGTACATTATGGAGGAATCGATCTTCAAATGATCGAACAGCAGGATATCGCCATGGAGATTAACCGAGTCGGTCAGGGTGTCGTATCGTTCCCACTTGTCATTGACAACCGTTTCATTGATATTCCGCTGGAATCTCCAGCCGACCCGCATATGGACAGTGTTCTTATACCTGGCCCTGGCCAGCAGGTTGGTTCTTGAGGTTTTCTCATGGTAGATATCGTAATCCATATCCCAGTCCACATTGAAACCGTCCAGGATCTGGGTTTTGAGTTGAAAGTTTACCGGAGAATACGGCCGCAGAGGACGAATCAGGTTTCCCGTATTCTTTCTTTTATCCCTGAACCACCTTCTTTCCTCCACCCAGTTATAGCTTTGACTGACCGTAAAGGTAGCCAGCTGCCTGACCTGGTGGTCCAGAAAGGTGCCTAACAGGT
>JBHHXV010000137.1:0-6027 GCA_046757225.1 bacterium | reverse complement strand
GAGAAAGTAAGGATCCGTGTAGGAAAAATTGTAGGTAGTGTTCACCGCGCCCAGGCTGAAGGAAAGCTTGGCTTTTTTCCCCCATCCCATCAGGTTTCCCTCGCTCAGGGAAGCGTTGAAGATTACCTTGTCCAGGGTGCTGAAACCGGCTCCCACATTGAATGAGCCGGTTAACTTCTCATGCAGGTTCACGGTCAGGTCCAGCTTGCTGGGGTCCTTGGCCGGCTTGGTATTTACCCCGATCTTGTCAAAGAACATCAGATTGGTCAGCCGCTGGTAGCTCCGGGTGATCTTCTTTCTGGTGATGATCTCTCCTTCCTTGATTCTTATTTCCCGCCGGATCACCTTGTCGATAGTCTTGGTGTTTCCGCTTATGATGATTTTATTGGCGTAGACTATCTGGCCCTCGTTCACCATAAAGGTCAAATCAGCGGTCTTGTTTTTCCGGTCCGGCCTGGTTCTCGGGTACACCTCGGTTAATAAATACCCCCGGTTGGCGTATTCCTCGGAGATCGTCCGCACCGATTCCTTTACCTTGGAACGGTCAAAGACCGCCCCCTCTTCCAGGGAGACCTTATCCAGCAGAGTCTTGGAATCGAAAATCCGGTTTCCCCGGAAAGAGATCTTTCCGGCCTTGTACTGAGGCCCCTCATTGATTTTAATCCGGATATTCATCCCGGTCTTGTCTTCCAGCAGAATTATCTCCGGGGTACCGACTTCCGCTTCAATAAAGCCCTTCCGGTAATATAACCCCAGCAGGCTTTCCATATCCGCGTCCAACTGCTCCTTCTTGAGGTATCCGGACCCGAAAACAAACGACAAAAACCAGTGCTCACCGGTTTTCATGGCATCTTTCAGTTCGTCGGAGCTTATCTCCCGGTTTCCCTCTATGATGATTTCGTTTATTTTTACCTTGCTGTTTTCCGTGATTTTGAAGGTCAGATCCACCCAGTTTTCCGATATTTTCTTAACCACCGGCTCGACCTCCACCAGGTAGAAGCCGTCTTCGGAGTAAAACTTTTTCAGGGCTTTCACGTCGGCGGTGTATATTTCGCTTAAATTGAGAAAGGTATCCGGCTTTACCGTAAGCTGTTCCCTGAGTTTCTTGTCGTTGAACTCGTCGTTTCCGGTAAAGAGAACCGATTTTATATACGGCTTCTCATAAACCGTGTAGATCAGCTCCAGCCGCCCTTCCAGGGGCAGGGTTTCCACCACAACCCTTTCAAAAAACCCGGTTTTATGGAGCGCTTTTATATCCCGACTTACTGATTCCGGACTGAACGGACTCCCCGGTTTCAGAGAGATCTTACTCAGAATGGTGGAGGTTTCTATCCTTACATTGTTCTTCACGCTCACCCGGCCGACCAGCATGGTTTCGAGAGCCAGCGGCGAGGGTGAAAAAACCTGGTCAAAAGCAACTGTCGCAACAAACAAGACGGCTGTTATGATTAGAATCTTTTTAAACACTTATCCCGCTAAAGCGTATTCTTTTTCGGCAAGGGGGAAATCGGCGGGTAAGGCAGGATTGTCAATGATTATTTTATTCCCTTTTAAAGAAAGGGTTACTTTTCCGGGGGGGAGTTTTCTCGCAACGATCTTGTCAGCGATCAAGGTTTCTATCCTGTTCTGGATCGCCTGGTAAAGAGGCCTGACTCCGGTGAGGGCCGGATGGTTAATCAGCCACTCTTTCACCGGCCGGGAAAGCACTATTTCTACGCCGTGCTCTTCCAGCCGCTGGTTGATCTCCCCTACCCTTTTATCGATAATCTTTTTCAGATGAGAAGCCCGCAGTTTCTCAAAAACAATGATATCATCCAGACGATCCATAAATTCCGGCCGAAAATGTTTTTTCGATTCGGACAGGCGAGAAAAAAGGTTGGAGGTAAAAATGATGACCGTGTGGCGAAAATCGATGCTTCTCCCTGCGCTGTCACAGAGCCGCCCTTCTTCCAGAACCTGGAGCAGCAGGTTTATCAGGCTGGCATCCGCCTTGTCGATCTCGTCGAACAGGATTACCGAGTAAGGCCGGCGGCGTATCCGCTCGGTAAAGATTCCCCCCTCATCATAACCGACATACCCGGGAGGAGCGCCGGTTAACCGGGAAGCGGAAAACCTTTCGGAAAATTCGGACATGTCCAGCTGGAGAAGAAAGGTGTCACTGCCGAAAAGAAACTCGGCCAACGCTTTGGCCAGGGCGGTCTTTCCCACCCCGGAAGGGCCCAGAAACATAAAGGAGCCGACCGGCCGGCCGGGGCGGGACAACCCCAGCCGGGAGCGGCGGATAGTCTGAGACAGGCTCTTGACAGCCGCTTTCTGCCCGAAAATCCTCCGGGAAAGAAATGATTCCATGCCTTGAAGCTTTTCCCGCTCATCCTCCTCCATTCTCCAGACCGGAATGCCGGTACAGCTGGAAATCACCCGCTCCACGGTTTTCCCGGTAACCTTTTGAGAAGATCCCCTGACCGCTGAGCAGGCTTCGTCGATTATGTCAATCGCCTTGTCCGGTAAAAAACGCGAGTTCAGGTAACGGGAGCTCAAAAACACCGCCGATTTTATCGCCCCCTCGGTAATGATCACCTGATGATGGCTTTCATACCTTTCCCGCAGTCCCTTTAATATCTCAAGAGTGTCTTCCTCTGTAGGCTCGTTCACCAGAATGGTCTGAAACCGCCGCTCCAAAGCCCGGTCTTTTTCGATATATTTCCGGTACTCATCGATAGTCGTGGCGCCGATACACTGCATGTCCCCCCTGGCCAGGGGGGGCTTGAACAAGGCGGCGGCATCCAGGGACCCTTCGGATGACCCGGTTCCCACTATCGAATGAATCTCATCGATAAATAAAATAATATCATCTGATTTCCCCACCTCTCCCATCAGCGCCTTGAAACGCTCCTCAAACTGGCCGCGGTACTTCGTACCCGCTACCAGCAATCCCAGATCCAGGGAAATCAACCTTCGACAAAGCAGCGCCGGCGGCGCCGTCCGGTTTATTATTCTCTGCGCCAGTCCCTCCACGATGGCGGTTTTACCCACTCCCGCCTCACCGATCAAAACCGGGTTGTTTTTGGCGCGCCTCATCAGGATCCAGATCAGCCGCTCGATCTCCCGATCCCGGCCGATAACCGGGTCGAGCCGACCCAGCCGGGCCTGCTCCGTCAAATCGACACCTGAATCGTTCAATACCGGCGTTTTACTCAAAGAGGAATCTTGGGGACTCCGAGCAGCACGGTCTCGCCGTTCCGCATCTCGGCGAAGGTCGTTAATCTCCACGGGAAAATCTTTCAGGTTTAACGCTCACTTTACGCGTCTGCGCGTTTAACCCGAATAATTCGGGAATCATAGCAAAGCAGACGATATGTTGTTGAAAATAGTCACTTTTTGTCAGTTTCCCTTCAACTTGTTTTGCTAACGAATTTTGTTGGGACGTTGGCATGAAGCTTTTTCCGATAGAGGTCTGGCAAAAGTAGCTCAACTTTATGAATAGTCCAGGTTAAATGTTCAAAACATAACCGGATAACCGATTATTCCAAATCCTGGTGTTTCAAATTAATATCTTCTTCCTTATCGGTATTTACCGCCTTGTCTCCGGTTTCCTGTCCTTTCCCCCGGCCGAAACCGCGGCCGAAGCCCCCACCGAAACTACTTCCTCCAGTACCGCCCTGGCTTCCCATACGCTGTCTCATCATATTCTGCATCATCTGCATCATGAAGTTCTGCATACCGCCGCCCGCCGCTCCCTGTTGGGAGCCCTGTCCATTTTGATTGGACGTAGTCGGCTGTTTCCCTCCCTGCATCATCTGCATCATCATACCAGGATTGGGCATCCCACCCTTGGCCTTCTGAGAACCGCCCTTGGCCGACCGCCTGCCTATGGGAGACCAGACCGGAATTCCCATATTGTTCCGGTAGGTGGAGACTTTGCCGGCCTTTTCCACGGTCTGACAAAGAATCTGCTGCTTTGCCTTCACTTTGGACAAAGAACCGGTAACCGTAATCGTGTCCCCCTTGCGAAAACTGAAATCCATGGTTTGAATAAACCAGATCGGCCCCAGCTTTACCTGGTATTCGCTCCCGTCTTCAGCAGTGATGACAATCATTACAACGGGAATCGACATGGGGCCGGTGCGGCCTTCAGCTGTTTTCACCTTTTTGATGGTTCCCTTAACCTTTTTGATGGCTCCCGGGTTAAACCCTTCCCCGAAAGGGGAAAAATACTTCATCATCTGCATCCCCATACCGAACTGGGCAAAAGCGGGGGATACCGCCAAGCAACCGAAAATAAACAAAACCGCAAGCTGGTGACTTAACTTATCCATAAAATGAAAATAACCGTAAAGGGGTTACTCCTGGTTAAACATATCCAGGTTGCCGGCGAAATGCTGCCACATGGGCACTCCGAAATCGTCCCGCAGCCCGATGGAGGTGGTTCCGGAGGTTATTCTGGCGGCTACCATATAATCGTTGCCCTGTTGATCTTTCATAACAGCCCCTTTCAATTGAACCTCCTCTCCAACCTTGTAGTCAGCCTGTTTTTCAAAGAGGTACCAGAAAGGGCCCAACCGGACGGATAGGTTGCGTTTGTCCGGAAGCTGGATTATAAGCCCCATACCCGGAACGATTACATGCTCATTCATGGGGATGGGAACCGTAATGACATTGACTATCATCCCGGAGACAACCACCACATTGTTTTTATCAAAATAGGGGTTTACCTCGTCAACCGCGTAATACTTCTGTTTTCCGCGCTCAAAGCGGGCTCCGGCTTTTAAAGGGATCAAAAAAGATACTACTATAATTACTACGCTGAAAAGTTTTTTGTCCCATTTCTTTGCCATTAATCTTTACCGGTAAAATTTCAGCTTAATGATATCAGAAAACAGCTGAGGTATCTACAGATTATGTTGCTTTAACGGGCGGGGATGATCTGGGGCAGAGAGGTGGCCCAACTGGTATCGAATTCGTCAAAGGAATAAAAAAAATTCAGGAGATAGTCGAACATGGAGGGGTCTCCCAGAGAGCTCATGCGGGCCTTGGCCTGCAGATAATATTTTCCGGGAGGAAGGACAGAAGCCAGGAAACAATCCTTGACCGTGGTTAATAATTCTTTCAACCGGTCGAAATCTTTCGGGTGAACCGTGGTTTGTGTTTTACCTGTTACCATCAACAGGCCGAACTGTTTTTTTATATTGTCGTATTTAACCGTATAGTCCAGCTGTGCGGAAGCCTCCTCGCTGTCCAGCCAGTATGAGCGCTCCCGAAACAGTTCGAAGTAATAACTTATTTTAGTTTCGGTCCCGCTCATCAGGTATTCCTTGATCTGATCGAGGTTGATCTGCAATCCGGCCTGAGCGGAAATTATGCCTTTTTCGCTTTTGATTTCCAGGGTGGTTATTCTGACCTCACTGGAATCAAAAGCGATAACCGGAGAAAAGGAGCCCGATAAAAAAAAAGCGGCGATTCCGATAACCGTTAATAACTTTTTCTTAAACATTAATTAATATGATTACCGAATTATTCGCCTTAAAAAGGAATGTCCTCGGGAGTAATAACCCTTACCCCTTCAGGAGCCGTAAAATGAAACATCTCTTCGGGCAGCTCGATATTTTCCCGGTAGTTCGATAAGGCCACCGAGGTTTTATTGTGATAAGCGTCGTACATATCCAACTCGAAAATCCGAAAGGTGCCGCGCCGGACTTTTATCTCCAGTTTACTGAGATTTATCATCGCTCTCAGAAAACTGACTTTAAATTCATCCGCGATCTTTTTATTTCCCATTATAAAGGCCAGGGGCAAATTAGACCCGAACACCTTTTTCAGAGGTTTTATTACCACCTGCCGGTTCAGGGGGGTGAACCACCAGAATTTACGGCTGTCCACAATAAACAGTTGTTTTTCCGGCTCATAATAATTCCAGCGCATCAAAGACGGTCTCTTTATGGACAATCTTCCCCGGGAAGTCGCTTTGCGGCCGAACATTTTATTAACGGCGGTCTGAACAAAATCGCTTTGCAGGGTATTGATCCGGTC
>JBHHXV010000136.1:0-6199 GCA_046757225.1 bacterium | reverse complement strand
TGTTGGTAGTGGAAATTGATAGTATTTTTTTAACCGCCCCGGCCTGATGTAATTTCTCTTTTTCCCGGCTGGTTATGCGGGGGGAGAGATCGCTCTTGTTAAGCAGAACCAACACCGGTTTCCCGGAATTTCCTTCAAGCAGCCGCAAATCCTCACTGGTAATTCCCGCGTTGGCGTCTATCAAAAGAAGGATTAAATCCGCTTCCGCAGAGGCGGCCCGGCTCCGTTTCACCCCTTCCCGTTCGATAAGGCCGGAGGTTCCGGTGATCCCGGCAGTATCCGAAAGCCTGACCGGAAAGCCCTCCAGATTAATAAACTCATGGATCACGTCAGTGGTGGTTCCGGGGATATGGGTGACAATCGCCCGGTCCTGCCGAAGCAGGGCGTTCAGCAGACTGGATTTGCCGGCATTGGGAAGACCGGTCAACACCACCGAAATCCCCTCCCGCACTAACCGGCCCTGATCAAACCCCCGGATCAAACCGGCCAGGGCGTTTTTAATCTCCAGAAGCGATTTTTCCACCTGAGCGGCAGAAGCGACCTCCAGATCCTCCTCCACGAAATCCAGGGAAAGCTCCACCAGAGCCAGCAGTTTTACGATATCCTCCTTAATAGTCCGTACTGCCTGGCCGATTGAACCGTCCAGCTGTTTAACCGCCAGTTTCAGGGCCTGCTCGCTGCGGGCCCGGATAAGATCGATCACCGCTTCGGCCTGGGTAAGGTCGATCCGTCCTTTAAGAAAGGCCCGCCTGGTAAATTCTCCCGGTTCGGATAACCGGGCGCCGGCTTGAAGACAAAGCCCCAGGATTTCATTGACCGAAGCCGCTCCACCGTGAGCGTTGATCTCCGCCATATCCTCGGTGGTATAGGTGCGGGGAGAACGCATCAGGGATAAGAGAACCTCTTCCAGGTGGAGGCCGCTGTGAGGATCAACCACGCAGCCGTAGTAAAGCTTGTGGGAATCAAACCGTTCCAGCTTACCGCCCGACTTCTTTCGGAAGACGCTCAAGGCGATCCGGTGGGAGTCCGAACCGCTGAGACGGATGAGAGCGATACCGCCCTGGCCGCGGGGGGTGGAAACAGCGCAAATAGTGTCTGAATCTGACTGCATCGGGCATATAAAGTTTATTACCGGTGAATATGATCATGGCGGGCTCGACCGGCGGATCGAAAGTGCTTATTACAATGCGCTTTGTTGTGGCAGCCTGCGGATAAGAAAAGAATTATCGCCGACCAAGAAATCATCACAGTTTTTGTTATGTTTTGAAAGAACATTCCATTTACAGAACAATCCTGGACATTTCCCGGTGGGGATTGGGGATGACGGTCTGGGCAACCAGCAACCCTTGCCTGGCGGCATATCCGGCCCCGGCTTTCACTGCCGCCTCGACATCCGTATACCTGCCGGTAAGCGTATAAAAGGACTTGCCGGCCAGCCCCCGGGCCAGCCTCAGTTCGATCAGCTCGACTTCAGCGTATTTGACGGAGATATCCGCCGACACGATAGCGGTGGCCACGGAAAAAGTCTCCACCACTCCCAGGGCCTCCATGGTATCGATCTCGGTCAAGCAGGAAACCGCCGGAATAATCGAGGGGTGAACCCCCGGCAGAAACAGCTCGTCCACCAGAAACCCTTCCGCCAGTTCCCGGCCCCTGGCAAGGGATTCATGCACCGAGGCTTCGTCGCCGGTAATCAGGATCATATATTTTCCCGGGCAGATAGGCATGGAGGAAAGCACTTCAACAGGCGCTTTTTTTATCATACCGTCAACCGTGTCGATCCCCCGGGCGACGCTGTTTAATTCTATCAGACCGATAGCGGGAAAAGCTTCTGAGAAGGAAGTTTTGATAATTTACCATACCTCAAAGTTATAGGAAAGAATTAGACTCTAATAATCGAATTATATCACCCATTTTTTTAAGAATCAAAAACAGGAGCGAGGCCGCCTTGACATCAATCACTAAAAGGTATATTCTTAAAAAATATTACTATCTGGAAGGGAAAGCAACTGGCGCCTGCTTCACATGTTTCACAAAAAATTAGGGAGAGGAAATGAATCCGGAAGATTTCAAGTACTCAGAGGAACATACCTGGTTATCGCTTGAAGGTGATCACGTGATTTCAGGGATTACGGATTATGCTCAGCAGGAACTGGGGGATATCGTGTTTATTGAATTGCCGGAAAGCGGAGAAGAGGTTGTCAAAGGGGAATCTTTCGGAACTATCGAATCAGTTAAAGCGGTATCAGACCTTTACGCCCCTGTCAGCGGTGAAATCATTGAAGTGAATTCCGCATTGGAAGACTCGCCGGAAATAATTAACGAACGCCCTTATGGAGACGGATGGATTATCAGCATCAAACCTTCAGACACCTCAGAAATAGAAGAACTCCTTTCCGCCGCCGAGTACGAACAATTCAATAATGAAGAAAGTCAGTAAAAAAGCATTTACATGGATTGGAGATTAATTGAGACCGATCCTTTAAACGCTTACCAGAACATGGCTCTGGATGAGGCTTTACTGTTGGCGGCAGTGGAAGAAAGTGACCCGGTCCCTGTACTGCGCCTTTACCGGTGGGAAAAACCCTCCGTTACTATCGGGTATCATCAGGATGCTTCCCGGGAATTAAACCTTGACGCCTGCGCCTTATCCGATATTCCGATAGTCCGGCGCCCGACCGGCGGCCGGGCGGTATACCACCACAGCGAACTCACCTTCAGCCTGGTGATCTCCCGAAAGGAGCTGGGAAGTAACGGGGTTATCGAAAGCTACCGGAAAATCAGCCGGGCCTTTATCAACGCTTTTTCCCAGCTGGACATAAAGGCTGAAACAGCTACCTTTCACCGGAAAAAGAGCGGGGGAAACGGTTCAGCCGCCTGCTTTATTTCCCCATCATGGTACGAAATTACCGTAGAGGGGAAAAAAATCGTGGGGAACGCTCTAAAAAGAATTAAAAGTCATATATTGTTCCAGGGGTCGGTTCTGATCGATTTCGACGCTTCTCTCACCTTGAAATATATCGGGCCAGAAAATCAGCGCTCAGCCCGAAACCGGCTGAAAAACGGCGTTACGGCCGTAAACCTGGAAACATCTTCTCCCAGGAATTACCGGGAAGTAAGAAACGCTTTCGTGGAAGGTTTTAAAAAAGGGTTGAAGATTACCATGATTTCCGATCAACTCAGGCAGACCGAACTGAAAAAAAAAGATCGCCTGTTCGCTGATAAATATTCCCGCTTAAATTGGAATATTAATAAACAATAAGGTATCGTATATTAATATGGCCTGAAATGGTATCCCTTATGTTCAAATTATCCAAGATCGACAGAATCCTCTCTCTGTCAGTTATCATCTTCACGATGGTTATGACCGCCAGCCTTGCCCTGGCTGACGAGCACCTGCAACACCCTGATTCCCATAACTGGGAAGCCGGCCGGCCTGAATTCCGGGGGTTTACTCCCAGGGAATTGCAGCCTTTCGGTCAAATGCGGGCCGATATACAGTATCGAATAGCCAAATTCCGTCTAATCAGAACGCAGCGGGAACGCCGTCCCCGCGATGCCAGGGCTATAGGCCCCCAGAGCCTTGGGCCGGTGGGCGAATCCCGCCCTGAAATCGTAAACATGATCACCCTTAACCGCAGCAAGTTGTTCGGGGGAGGATTCATGTGGGCAGAAACAGGAGGGGCCAACTATGCGCAAGGCTGGACTACCCAGGATGACGAGCCAACGGACATGGCGAACATCCAAATAGAGATAGAAGGAGACAAAACCCAATGGTGGGAAGAGAAAGTCAGGGGACAGGGCCAGCGGGGAGGCTGGTTTAGAGCCAGATTCGGTGGCGGCGGCGGCGGTGGCGGCGGCAGTGGCGGCGGCGGAATAGCAAGCGCCATGCAGCAGGGAGGCATGGGTGGCCTGTCAGGCGCTCAGAGCGGCGGCGGCATGCAGAATATAATGAACTCCATGGAATCAGGCGCTGCCGGAACGGATGAAATGAGCGGTGGAGCACCGGGCGCCGCGCCGGGAGCGGGGATTCCCGGAGGAGGTGCCCAGCCCGGTGGAGTTCCTAATCCTTAGCCAAACTTTTTCATGACGGGCCATTCGTCACCTCACTAATGATGAAAAAAGGTGGTTATCCCCCAAGGAAGGGAATCCCACGTTTTCACGGTAAACATAAAAAGATTGTTCAAATCATCTTCCGCAACCTTTGTTACCTCTGCTTTTTCCCAAAATCAATATCCGGACACAACCTTTCCTGAAGTCGCTTTTGCCGGCCGCTCCAATGTCGGCAAGTCATCCCTGATCAATTCATTGTTAAACCGCAAAAAGCTGGTCAAGGTAAGCTCCACTCCCGGTAAGACCCAATCCGTAAATTTTTTTCTTATCAATGAGAAAGCCATGCTGGTCGATCTGCCCGGCTATGGATTCGCCAAGGCTCCCAAATCGGTGAAAGCGGTCTGGAGCAAGGTCTTGGAGGATTATATTCTAAACCGCGTACAATTAAGATCAGTGGTTCTCCTGATAGATATCAGGCACGAACCGAGCAGACTTGACCGCCAGATGAAAGCATGGTTGGATTACCATGGCGTCTTGACCAAGCTGGTCGCCACTAAATCGGATAAAATCTCGTCCAAAAGCGCTTTAATAAAGCGCTTGGATATAATAAGAAAAACCTTGAATCTGGTTCCTGAAGAAGGGGTTATATCCTATTCCTCCCGTCATCATACGGGAAGAGATCTATTATGGGAGTACCTTGAGGGGGTTTATCAAACCCCTCAAGACAATATATGCCAGGAATAGCCAGGTACGGATCTCCTGAGATGGAAGCGCTGCCGGGCATAAGCCACGGATTTCTCGGCCGGGTCGGCGGTGTCAGCACCGGCCCTTACGCGTCATTGAACCTTTCCGGCCGGGTGGGGGACGATCCCGCCTCGGTCCGCCGGAACCGGGAACTGGTACAGAAAGAAACCGGCCGGCCGCTGTGCCTGGTAAAGCAAATCCACTCCGACCTGATCCTTAAAATTAAAGACCCCGGTGATTATGACCGGTCTCAAGAAGAAGCGGACGCTCTGGTCACCGGGCTTCCGGGTATCCCCTTAGCGGTTTTGACCGCCGACTGTCTGCCCGTTCTGCTGGTTGATCCGGCCAGGCGCTGTGTCGCGGCGGTTCATGCCGGTCTCAAGGGAACCTTGGCCGGGATTTGCGCCAAAACCGTCGAGCGTTTAAAAACCGAATACGCCAGCCAACCGTCCGACCTTTACGCGGCGGTCGGCCCCGGTATAGGAAGCTGCTGTTACCAGATCGAAGCGTCAAGACTGACTGAGAAAAAAGCCTTTTCCTCCTGCCTCAACCGGACCGGCGATTCCCGGAAAATCTCCTTTGACCTGAGAAAGGCCAACCAAACGCAACTGGAACAGACCGGGGTAAAAAAGATTTATCATCTGCGTTACTGCACATCCTGCCGGAGCGACAAGTTTTTTTCCTACCGGGCGGGAAAAGGAGTGACCGGCCGGTTCGTCTCCTATATTATGCTGGATGAATAGACTTACATATTGTATACTCTTACTTTAATTATGAACCGGTTAACCTTATAATCTCTCTTGGCGCAGCAGTATGAAACAATGCCCCCATTGCAGTGTTTATAATGAAAATTCGGCTTCGGTCTGCCGGGTTTGTAATCACTCCTTTCCCATAACCAGGCAAAGGTCTCTCAGTTTTGTCCGTTGGGGAATAATCGTACTTGTTTTAGCGGGACTTTCGGCCCTCTACTTCTGGGGGAACGGCCGTGTCAGAACATCGTATCTCACCCGCATCCCGGAAGGGGTGGGCCTGGAACTGCTCTCTTCAGCCGGCTTCAAAACCCGTTCTCAGGAAATGGTGGTAGAGGGAAACATCAAAAACATCAGTGGCAAAACCTTGCACAAGATTTACGCGATAGTCTCCTGGTACGATAAAGGCAAAAAAAGGCTTTCCAGTAATACGGCGCCGGTGATCAACCTGCCCCTGTACGACCAGAGCATCTCCCCTCTCCGGCTGGTTACCGCTTACAAACCGGACATGGAATCATACGAGGTATCGTTTGTCGATGCCTCGGGAAAAAGTTTCAAGGTGATCGACAGCCGTAATAAATAATAGGAGTTACGCAGTTGAACTGTAACCTGTGCTGTCCGCACTGGTTCCCAGGCTCTGCCTGGGAACCTAT
>JBHHXV010000135.1:0-6208 GCA_046757225.1 bacterium | reverse complement strand
GGCCGCTCCCTTGCGAAGGTTGTCCGCCACGATCCAGAGATTCAGCCCATGCGCAAGAGTCTTATCCTCCCGGATCCGGCCGACAAAGACCGCGTCATTACCGGCAATTTCCACCGGGGTCGGGTATTCATCTTTGTCCTGATCATCCAAAACGATAATTCCCGGGTAATTTCCCAACAGTTCCCGGGCATCATCCGCGGAAAGTTCCGAGTTCAGCTCCAGATTGACCGATTCGGCGTGGCCGATGAAGACCGGAACCCGGACAGCAGTGGCGGTAACCGCAAGCGAGGGATCTTCTAGAATTTTTCTGGTTTCATTGACCATTTTATGCTCTTCCCTGGTATAGAGATCATCCATGAACAGGTCGATATGAGGCAGGCAGTTAAAGGCGATCTGATGAGGGTAGACTTCCGGTTCTATATCTTCCCCCCGTAAGGAGGTAATCAGGTTAACCTGCTCCCAGAGTTCCTCCATGGCGTCTTTGCCGGTTCCTGATACCGATTGATAGGTGGAAACCACCACCCGCTTTATGCCGGCTTTTTCCTGAATCGGCTTTAAAGCCACCGCCATCTGAATAGTGGAGCAGTTGGGGTTGGCGATTATTCCCCGGTGAGACTCGGCTGAGCGGGAGTTTACCTCAGGGACGATCAAGGGCACTTCCGGATCCATCCGGAAGGCGCTGCTGTTGTCGATCACTACCGCTCCAGCATCCACGGCCAAAGGAGCAAATTTCCTGCTCGCTTCCGCTCCCGCGGAAAATAAAGCCAGCTCAATACCGTGTTCCCGGAACGACTCAGTGGTCAATTCCTCAGCCACCAATTCCCGGTTGCCGAAATCCACCCGGCTGCCGGCCGACCGGGATGAACAGAAAGGAACCACTTTTTCCACCGGAAAAGAGCGCTCGTTCAAGATCGAGAGCATCTCTTTTCCCACCACCCCGGTGGCTCCTACAACCGCGACTCTCAGCTTTTTTATAATCAACTTTTTTTGTCGTTTAACAGGTATTTCAATTCATCCAGAAACTGATTGATATCCTTGAACTGCCTGTACACGGAGGCAAAACGGACATAAGCGATCTCATCCAGCTTTTTCAGCTGATCGATAACAAACTCTCCAATCTCTTCACTGGAGATCTCCTTGCCGGGGCAGTCGCTCAATCTCTGTTCGATCTCATCGACGATACCTTCCAGGGTTTCCGTGTTTATCGGCCTTTTACGGCAGGCCACGATAATTCCCGACAACGCCTTATGGCGGTCGAACGGTTCCCGGCTTTTATCCTTTTTCACCACCATAAACGGGACATCCTCAATCCGCTCATAGGTGGTAAACCGTTTATGACAACGCAAACACTCCCGGCGGCGGCGGATAATAACCCCTCCCTTTTTTTCCCGGGAATCCAGAACCTTATCTTCATTGCTGTTGCAAAAAGGACAGATCATAATAAGCGCTTACCCCGGTCTATTCATAACTTGGCTGACATTTGCCAGACCCCAGAAAATGAATTAGGCCAACGTCCATACAAAATTTGTTAGCCCAAAAAAGTTGAAGGGAAACTGATAAATTGAATAAATACACCTTTATAAAATATCATTAAAAATAAAAAGGGTCAATATTGGGGAAACCGGACCATTGAATACTTGAAAAAAACCTGACGGGTTGTATACTTATATTAGGGAAATTTACCCGTTGAACACTTAATCATCAATTTATCCGTTCCGTTTTCAGTCATGGGCTACGACAACCTATATTCCCGTTATGCCGACCAGGGAAGAAGGCCCCTTTTCGCCAGGATTCTTATAATCCTGACCGTTCTTACCCTTACTTTCATACCCGTAGACATCAATAAATACGAGAACCGCTTTCACGGCTTCAGCAAAAAATCGGCGACAGTAATATTCGAGCACCCCCGGAAATTTATCACCCAGACAGTGATAAAAAGAATAACCGCTTCCCGGCTCTCTTTTCTGAACCCTGCCCTCCGAAAACAAAAGGCGAAAGAATTGACTTACTTAATTACCTCCTGGTTATATTGGAGCGGATTGTTTTCTCTGCTGCTGCCGTTTACCTGGTTGCTGATGCTGGGATTGGCCGCTTTGCTCTTTTCCTGGAGGAACAACCGGCGCTTCAGGAAAGAGGACAGCCTTCAAGGAAAACTTCTTGAGATGAACGCCAAGGTCAACCGGGTAAAACTGCACCTTAATTATTATAACTGGCAGAAAAGTTTTTTTCAGGTACTGTTAATAAATTTTCTGGTTTTCGGCCTCTTGCTGGGAAGCCTGTTTCTCTTTTCCCTGCCTGAGATTTTAATTCAATCGTTTATCTTCTCTTTTGTCGTTTTCAGCCTGGTCAGTAATTATTATTTCCTCTATAACAAACGGTTCCTTCATTATAAAGTGGTGGAAAGAATCGATGACAAACTGGGCTTGAAACACAGTCTGGGAACCACTTTAAGCGGCTCCTGCATAACCCGGTCCGGTTCCGGCCAGAAAAACCTCTATGCCTATCTGATCAAGAGCACTTCAAACCAGATCAGGCAGCTCGGTCTGAAATCGGTGGCTCCCTTCCGGTTTCCCCGGTTTGACCGGCGGAATCTGGTTTTACCTATGCTGCTGGTCTGCTTTTCCGGGGTTTCGATTTCCTTCGCCGCTCCTCTTGTATCCAGCTTTTCCCGCCATTTATTTATTTACGCCAGACAAAAGGGATACATCGGAAAAAACAAGGAAGAGCTGGTTCAGGAAGAAATAAGAAAACAGGGAGGAGAACTAAAGCGGCTGGTGGAGGAACTGGAAGAAAAAAACACTGATAAAGAGAGCAGGAAGGCCTTGAAATCGACTAAGAGATTAGCCGAGGATTTGAGCTCCATAAACATAGACCTCGCCACGAACATGCTCATGAACAATAACATGGAAATGAACGGAGAAAGGCCCAATCTGACCAATCTGGACCTGTCCGGGAGCAGCCTCAAAGAGGAGTCGTTACAACCCAGGATCAATACCTTGAGCAACGTGTTTCAGGAATTCAAGGAGGATGAGATTTACGAGATTCAGGATCTTTCTAAAGACCTCCAGGAACTGGCGGTGAAAATGATGGAAAATGCCGTAAAAAAGAAGCGGAAAAATTTTGTGCGGCAAGATCCGGTAAAACCGGGCTCCTCGAAAAGCAGCAAAATTTCCTTCAACAAGAAGCAAAAGAACCTCAAGCAAAAAATTACCGGTGGGCCGACAGACAAATCTGGGGACACCTTATCCGGTTTGTTGGACTTAAAGGGAGATGAGCTCATGAACAAACTGGGGGTTATCCAACAATTCCAACAAGTAAAACAACGTCTTAAAAACCAGAACCAGCGCAAGATGCAGGTGGCGGACCTGAGAAAGCTTTTTAACAAAGTATTTACCCATAAAGGTCAACAGCGGTTCTCCGGTAACACCAGAAAGAAGAAAAGAAAAAGAAGCGGTTCCCCAAATGATTACAGGAAGAAAAACCGGCCGCGAAAAACGAACCGGGAATCAGTTAATAAAAACGATGCCAACCGGGCAGCTTCAGAGTCTATTAATGCAGGGTCATCTTCATCAGACACCCGGAAAAGCGCCCAGAAAGAGCAATCAGCCGGTCAGTCCTTTTCCGTAAAAACAGCAAAACAATCTCTCGAACGGCAAGACAGCAACCGGCCGAACAGGTCAAAAGCCCCTAGAAAGACTTCCTTACGAGACAGTCAAGGCAACGCTGCCTCACCGAGAGCGGATCATGATAGCACCGCTGCCAGAAAGAGCAAAGCGACACTGCAGGTTTCCATTCCTTCAGCCAATAACAGACGTATCCCTCAAAGATCTAAAACTCCCGCTTCTCAAGCCCCAAGCCCCAGAAGCAACCGATCGAATCCCAGAGTTCAGGCTTCAGTCAATCATAGCCATAAAGACTCGAAACCTTCAAATCCGTCCTCCCCCAAAAAATATAAGAACCTGATTCTCTCAAAGGATCAATCAGACAAGATCAGCCAGACATTGAAAAAGCAAATAACCAGTCCCGCCAAGAAAAACGGCAGTCAAAAAAATAAAAAAAAGACACCTGACAAATCATCCGCAGTTCCGGCAGAAACCAGGCAGACGGATAAGAACAAGGCAGGGAAAAGCGACCAGCAGATTCCCGGCTCTGAACCCGGCAGCCTGGGAAACAAATCATATGCGGCTCAGAAAAGCTCCTTATTACCGGAAGTCCCCAGTTTAACAGACCAACCGGAAGGAAACGCAAACGACTTTCAAGATGATAATCAACAGGCAGCTGATAATATTGACGGACAGAGGAATCAGGGGAAAGTGACTGCCCTTGACCAGGGAAAAAACAATAATTCGCAAGTAAGCGGGCAGAATCAAGAGAATCAGAAATCTAAGGGCAATACCAACCAGGGTATCATTGCCTTGGCCAGCCAGTCCGGAGAAAAAGAAAAGCTGGAAGACAACCGAGACACTGAAATACCGGGAATCTCCTCAGAATACACCAGGGATAAGAACGGTAACGTAATTATGGCGCAGCCCAAACATGTAGCCATAAAAGATAACGGTTTCTCTCCACAGGGAGGGAAGGAAAAAGACGGATGGCAGGATGAATACGTAGATGAACCGACTGTTCATTCAGCCCCTCCCCAGGAAATGAGCCGGTTTTTCCGGGAAAACCTGGATTTTCTGGCTGAAAGCTCGGTAAATGTCCAAGGCGCCAGAAATGTCGGCAACATTCCGGACCGGTTGAGACAATCGGTTGCCAGCGCAACCAATGTGGCGGATATCAGTGAACTGCCCAAAGAGTTGTCACAATTCGTTCAAAATGTTTCCAACCCGAGTAATATCAATATGGTTTCCCGAAAACTGAACAACTTTGACAAGAAGCTTTCCTCTTTCAAGAAGACCAGATCTAACAACAAAAAGAGCTATCCCAACAATATGGGAGGAACCAGCGGAGGAAAGGGAATAAACGGAACCACTCCTAAAACCGGCGCTCCCGGGGGAATGAACAACTCCTTTATCCCTTCGATGGCCAGTTCCTCCAACAGAAGCTCTGTTCCTTCCCTGCAGCAGATGTCTTCTCTACTAAAGAGCAAGACCAGAGATCTCAGTCAGATGCTGGCCTCAAAGATGAGCCGGAAAAATCTAAAGAAAATTACTTCTCAACTGTTGTCTTCTTCGGAAAAATTAAGCGAGCAATTGCTTAACAGGGCCGATACGGCCAACTTGAACCCTAATCTGGTCGGCGGGAACTCTCTCAAGCCGTCTCTGTTTGAGAACGCCAAGAAAATCCAGAATCTTTCCCAAAAGTTTTCCGTAAAAGTAGCCGCAAACTCCAAGGATAAACTTTCCCAGTCCAAGGCGCCCAAAGTCGGAAAACAGCTTATCCGGCAGATGTCGGAAAATGTTTCGGTCCAGACCCGGGCTAAATTCGCCAGGGAGATGGCTGATAATACCGATGCCCAGACCCGGGTCAAATTCTCCCGGGAAATGGCTCAGAACGTTGACCCCCAGACCCGGGCCAAACTGGCCAAGAGTATGGCCGGGAAGATCGATTCCGGGATTATGAACAGATACATGAATCAGAACATGCAGCATATAGACCCAAGCGTCCGGAGCAAGTTGGCTTCACAGATGTCAGATAAAATCTCTGCGGAAGAGAGAAAGAAATTCGCCAATACCATGGCGGGAAAAGTTGATTCCAGCATTATGAATAAATTCATGAAACAGGATACCCATAATATGGATTCCAGCGCCCGGGCCAAAATGGCCCGGCAGATGTCGGGCAAGGTTAATCAGAAAGATAGGAAGAAATTCGCCGTAGACATGGCCGATAAAGTTGATCTTTCCACCCGGGGCAATTTTTATAAACAAAATTACCAGAGCATGGACAAAGAGACCAAAGCCAAATTCTCCAAAAAGTTCGGTCAGAATGTCGGGTCGCAGGCTCGGGCCAGACTGGCTCAGCAGATGTCGGACAAAGTCGATCCGGAAGTCAGGAACAGATATACCCAGCAGACCTTTCAGAAGATGGACTCCGCTACCAGAGCCAAATATTCCCAACAGATGCACGATCAAATCGATCCCAAAACCAGAGACCAGTTTTCCCGGAAAAGTTTTCAGGAAATGGGGATGGATGCCAAAGCTAACCTTTCGCGGCAGATGGCTTCCCAGGGCAACCGAAACCTTTACCAAAAGATGGCTCAACGGGT
>JBHHXV010000134.1:0-6221 GCA_046757225.1 bacterium | reverse complement strand
AAGTTGAGCTACTTTTGCCCGACCTCTATCGGAAAAGGTTTCATGCCAACGTCCCAACAAAATCCGTTGGCAGAATAAGTTGAAGGGAGACTGACAAAAAGTAACTATTTTCAACAACATATCGTCTGCTTTGCTATGATTCCCGAATTATTCGGGTTAAGTGACAAAATATTCAACTCTGAATATGATAATTTTTTGGAAAAAGTAACCAAGCGACATGAGAAACATGAGTAGGGCAAGCAGTGAATTATACCGTTCTTTTCTTTCAGCGCAAGAGAGGATTGAGAATAAGAACAGGGGTATAGCTTGTCTTCCCAGGGAATCGATCAGGGCGCTGTAGAACTTGAGACTCAAGCCAAGAATGAAAAAGAGCTGACAAAACAAGAGGATAAAATAAGGAGACCAATTTACAGGTTTTGATTTAAACAAAACCCGCAATTGCAAGCCGGAAAAGAGCAAGACAGGCACGACCGAATAATAAAAGTATAACTCTTGGAGGCTTTGGGGGTACCTTACCCAGGAAAGGTAGTCGATTATTCCGGCAAGAGGAAAACTAACCCAGCCAACGGTTTGGGTTAAGGGAAATTTCCCCAGTTTAATAAAGATGATGAACTGCCAGATAAGATAGACTGCCACTGGAAGGGAATAGATCACCATGTTCCGGAAATTCCGTTTGATCAGGAAATACAGGAACAAGGGAAAAATAACCGCCAAAGCCGCTTCTTTGGTTAAAACGGCCAGCGCCAGCAGGAGGCTGGATGCTTTATACCGCTCCTTTTCCCAACAGTAGAGAGATAAAAGAATAAACAACAATAACAGGGGTTCGCACAGATCTCTAACCATACAGATAAGAAACCCGACGTTAAAGGCGAATAAATAAGCCAGGTTAAGCTCGGCCTTGTATTTTTTTAACAGTAAAAGCAGAATATAGGTTCCCCAGAGAATGGAAACGTAATTTATCAATAAAAGAAACCAGGGGACTAGAGCGGGGTTGCCCAGAGAAAATATATGAGCGAGCAGGGGATAGAATATGCGTTTATACCGGTAGGACGTTGTCAAGGTTCTGTCATGTAAAACGTCGATGGCGGTCAGATAATAATACTGGCCGTCATAGCCGTCGCTGTTGAGTTGAACGACTAAACCGGAGGGCAGGGGGCCCTGGTACAGGTCAATATAATCCTCTGACAGCTCTATGGCGGCGCTGGGATTGAAATTGAATCTGGCCAGAAACAGCAGGACATAAATTAAATAAAATACCCCCGCGACCAGGACTATTTTATATTCCTTTTTCAATGTTTCTTGAGAATAAAGATGTGATTGTTGGTATAAGCGTTTTTTTGCTTTACGATGGATAATCCATACCTTTCAAGAAGAAGAACAATATCATCCGATTTCCTTCTGATACTCTTAATTCCCTTGCGCCATTGTTTGGGCAGTGAAAAATCCGGGAGCTTGTTTTTTGTTCTATAAATCGGGGTTTGCGGTCTGGTATCAAATTGCAGGTAGGCTGATCCGCCGCTGACCAGGCTTTCCGAAATCTTTTCCAGGTAATCGCTTATCACCTCGAAATCTTCCACATGTTGAAAGACCTGGAATGAATAGATAAAATCAGACTTGTGTTCGTACCAGCGCCGGTCAGGAAGACAGGTTTCGATCTTGTCCCTGACTCCCTTTTCTCCGGCGAATTTATTGAGCAGTTCCAGCATTGTCTCGGAGATGTCCACTCCTATACATTTTGAAAAGTAAGAACTCATCGGAATCAGGATTCTCCCGAGGCCGCACCCTATTTCCACCACCGTATCAGCATCGCCTGACCGGTGTTTAACTGCTGAAACAATCCTTTCCGCCTGTTTTTTCCCGCTATCCCAGTATTCATTCTCGTCGCCTCGGAAATCTGTACAGGTATACCACAAAGGGGCTTTCCGGGCAAACGATTCCCACCGGCTGTCACTCATTTAATCCCCAGTATGCTTAACATGAACGAGGAAAATATCGTTTGCGCTCCCACGGCGATCAGGGTCAGGGCGACGATCGAGATCTTTACTTCCTGCAAAGCCCCCAGCCCGCTGGACAACCATTTGACAAATACCGCCGCATAAATGGTTACGCCTAGTAACGTTAACAGCATTCCTAAAATACCCGCTTTTTCTATGGTGATGTATCTGTATACCGATTGGAATGCAGGGCTGTTCTCGTCCAGGTGAGTAATGGCGTAAGTTTTGGCGAACAGGGAAAAAATCATTATCTGATACCCTGTTATCACCAGCACTGAGGATAAGAACATCGGATGGTAAAACAGCTTTATCCCTAATATACTGGCTGACCCGAAATAGAGCCAGAGCATGGAAAGCGATCCCAGCAGGAACAGCAGCAGTCCCGGGAGAAAAAACAGAAAAAGCGGGCTGTAAAGCAGCATAAATCTCAAATGGCGCCACCCGTCCGCCAATGACCTTAATTTTGATTTTCCTTTTCTTTCATAATAGTTGATCGGCAGCTCTTTGGTTTTCAAATTTTTCTTGATCGCCTTGATGACCATTTCAGAGGCGAATTCCATACCCGATGTTTTTAATTTAAGCTTGTTTAACGCCTCCATGCTCAATGCTCTCATGCCGCAATGGGAGTCGGAAATTTCGGTTTTGAAGAAAATTTTCAGTATAAAAGAAAGCAGCGGGTTGCCAATATATCTATGAGACCAGGGCATCGCTCTTTTGGCGATTTTGCCTTTAAATCTATTGCCGATAACAAAGTCGTATCCCTCGCGCAGACAGTTGATAAAATCTGGTATTTCCCTGAAATCGTAAGTTCCGTCAGGGTCCGCACAAAAAACATATCGCCCGGTTGCTGCCTTGAAGGCCTCAAGGTAAGCAATTCCATAACCTTCCCGGTCGTGTTTTACCAGGATAACCCCAAGTTCTCTGGCTATATCGGGAGAGCGGTCGGTGGAGGAATCGGAAACGATTATCTCACCCGTAATACGGTGCTTTTTTAAGACATCTTTTATGGCTGAGATACACCCGCCCAAGGCCTCCTCTTCATTTCGGCAGGGAAGAATCACGCTTATTTCAGGATCGGTCATTTAGGTTTCAATCATTTTCTGTTTATTACATTGTGAACTTGACCAAAAATATAAATTCGCCTAAGATTGAGTATAATCTATTATAGCGGTAAAATTTCAACCGGCATACAAGAAATTATGTTTCATCTGGATATATTACTGGTGATCGGCTTGGCTTTGGCGGCCGGCTGGGGGGGGGCTGAAATCTTTAAATGGATAAAGATGCCCCAGGTGGTCGGCTATATCGTTATGGGACTCCTTGTCGGAAGTTCAGGGCTGGGAATACTCCGGCCGGATATAGTGAGCCGCCTGGACCCGCTTACCAATTTCACCTTGGGAATCATCGGTTTCATGATCGGTGGAGAGTTGAGGTTTTCGGTCTTTAAGAGAATCGGCAAGAGTGCCTTCGTTATTCTGTTTGCAGAGGTTTTCGCCGCCTTTGCCCTGGTGGCGCTGGCGGTCTGGCTCTTAACCGGGAAAATGTATATGGCCTTGATTTTCGGCTCTTTGGCCACCGCCACCGCTCCGGCGGCCACGGTAGACGTCTTATGGGAATACAGATCCAAGGGAATCCTGACCTCCACCATTATGGCAATCGTGGGGTTAGATGACGCTTTAGCCTTGATCGTTTACGGATTCGCTTCATCCACCGCCAAAATCCTGATCGGTTTCGGTTCCTTCTCTGTCGCCAGAATCCTCTATGGACCGCTTATGGAACTGGGCGGTTCCATGGCGCTCGGCATAACAGCCGGGCTTGGCATAGAAAAAGCGGCGAAGCTGTTAAAAGAGCAGGATAAAAAGCAATTCCTCACTCTGATTATCTTTTTTATCATGATTGTCAGTGGCTTCGCCCACCAGTTTCACTTCTCTCAAATCCTGGCCTGCATGTTCATGGGCATGACCCTGGGCAACCGGCAATATCGTCTGTCAGAACGGGCCAGCATGGTTATGGAAGGGGTGACCGCCCCCATTTATACCATTTTCTTCATTATCATCGGCGCCAAGCTCAAGGTGGGACTGCTGCCCCAGATGGGGTGGCTGGGACTATGCTATATAGGAGGGAGAACGGCCGGGAAGTTATTAGGGTCCTATCTGGGAGCCGTAGTCTCCAAGGCGGAGGAAGTGGTTCGCAAGTACCTCGGCTGGGCGCTTTTTTCCCAGGCCGGGGTGGCCATAGGCCTGTCGATCGCGGTGGCCAGCGATTTCGGCAGACTGGGACCGGTCGGCCAGGAATTGGGAACCATGGTCATCAATATTATCGCCGCTACCACCTTCATCGTCCAGATCATCGGCCCCCCCTGCGTTAAATATTCTATTACCAAGGCCGGCGAAGTGGGCGAAAAAATATAGTGTCTGTTTCAGGAGTAATTCATATTGTATCGTGACCGGGAATAAACGATATCTTTCCGGGAATTCCCGCTTCTCCCTGATTACAATAATCACCGTTATTTTAGTGGGGAGCGTCCTTTATTCAAATACCTTGGGCAATCCCTTCACCTTTGACGACGCGATCATGGAGAAGGAAAGGAATACCGCTTTCCTGGAGGCGGCTGCCGCCAGTAACGGTAAGGTCTCCACTTTCAATATGATAACCGCCTTTATGGGGCGGACCCGGCCGGTAGCTCTTATTTCTTTCTTTTTAAATTATAAGCTGGGAGGGGACAATCCGCCCGGATACCATATCGTCAACCTGCTTATCCATCTGTTAACCGCTGTAACGGTATACTTTTTTATCCTGGAGAGTTTACACCTGGTCCGATATTCCGGGGAAAGGATCGCGGCGGTAACCGCTTTGCTTTTCGTCTCCCACCCTGTTCAAACCCAGGCGGTCACCTATATCGTTCAGCGGGAAACCAGCCTGATGGCTCTGTTTTACCTGCTTTCGATGCTGGCTTACCTAAGGGGAAGGGTCAGCCGGGGAAGCGGAAGAGCCATCTGGTTCGCCGGCTCCGCCTTGTTTGCCCTCATCTCTCTCGGAACCAAGCAGAACGCCGTGACCCTCCCGCTTTTTCTGGTTTTATACGAAATCTATTTTTTCCAGGGTTTGAACCGGGGGAAAATGAAAATAGCGCCTTTTCTCCCACTACTGGCTTTGCCGGTACTGATCGGGCTGATTTATACCAGGTTCCAGCTCTTCGCCACTCTGGCCGAAGGTTATAAAGGGCGCCCCTTTACCATGGGAGAGCGGCTGATTACCGAATGGCGGGTAATCCTTCATTACTTTTCCCTGCTTTTGTATCCTCATCCCTCCCGCCTGAACCTGGATTATCATTTCCCCTTTTCCCGCTCCCTGTTCGCCCCGGCCACCGCTGTCCTGGGTCTGCTGGTTATCGGAGGACTGCTGGGAACCGCCGTTTATTTGATGAAACGGCGTCCGTTGATCTCCTTCGGTATCTTCTGGTTTTTTGGTCAACTGGCGCTGGAGTCCACTATTTATCCCCTGGATCTGATTTATGAGCATCGGCTATATCTTCCCTCGATCGGTTTTTTTCTGATAATCTCCCTCGGGCTGAACCGGCTGTTCGGCTTTATTTCCGCCCAAAGCACCCTGAAAGCGGAATGGGCGGTTGTCGCTGTGCTGGTAATGATTCTGGGCTGGGGAACGTACAGGAGAAACCAGGTCTGGCAGAGCGAAATCAGCCTCTGGCAGGACGTGGTCAAAAAGTCTTTTAACAAGGCCAGACCCCATAATAATCTGGGCAAGGCCTATGCCGCCGCCGCTCTGGCCGATAAATCCCTGGCCAACCTGGCTGATGAGGCCATAAAGGAATATAAAAAGGCTATCGAACTCAACCCCAAAAACTTCGTGGCTTATGACAACCTGGGTCAATCTTACGGCCGTAAAGGCAAGACCGATGAAGCTATTAAGTCCTGCCGGCAGGCGGTGAAACTTAATCCGGGGTATCTCCAGGCTTACAACAACCTGGGGGTAGCCTACAACAAGAAAGGGATGTACGATCTGGCCATCAAGGCCTGTCTGAAAGCTTTAAAAATCAGGCCCAATTACGCCAAATCCTATTTCAATCGGGGAAAGGGGTATGAGGGAAAAAAGATGTACGACCGGGCGATCAAAGCCTACCGGACAGCCTGGTCGCTTTTACCTGAGGACGCCAACATCCCCTATAATATCGGGAACGTTTATGTGGCCAAGGGAGAAAACGGCAGA
>JBHHXV010000133.1:0-6245 GCA_046757225.1 bacterium | reverse complement strand
CGTTGGCCTAATTCATTTTCTGGGGTCTGGCAAATGTCAGCCAAGTTTATGAATAGACCGGGTTAATAAAAAAGGAGGGGGTAAAACAGCAATGAGATTAATCAAACGATTTTCGATCGGCTTTTTAATGACTGTCCTTTTAGGAACAGGATTCCTTATGGTTTTTACTGAATCCGCCTTTTCTGTCAAGAAGGAAGAATTCCCCTTCTTCCCTTCCCTGATTCAGACTTCCAGCGGAGGACTGGTTCCTTTGAAATTTTTCACCAGCGCCCGGAAATGCGGTGAATGTCACACCCGCCAATACCGGCAATGGAACGGTTCCATGCACTCCCAGTCTTTTAAGGACCCGGTCTGGCAGGCCTTTATGAAGATCTATGCCAATCAGCACGGAGGAAAACTCAATCCCCAGTGCGTAGGCTGCCATACCCCCATAGGGCTGGTAACCGGAAAAATAAAGAGTTACCGGGATATTGAAAACGCTACCGGAATAGTAACTGACGGGGTGCAGTGCGACGTCTGTCATGCCATAAAGAAATCGATTTTCATGCGTTCAGGGGAAGAGCCTCCCAGAAACACCTCGTTCGTGCTCGCCCCGGGAAACGTGAAACTCGGCCCTTATAAAAACTCGGATTCTGATTTTCATTTGACCGCCTTCTCTTCTCTGCACACGCAAGCTACTATTTGCGGAAACTGTCACGACCTGTTTCACGAGGATTCCAATTTCGCGATTTCGCGCACTTACGATGAATGGAAACACTCCATTTACGCGGCCAGCCGGATTGTCTGCCAGGACTGCCATATGATTCCGGTATCTGATATCCTGGAGGTGGCTTTAACCCTGAAGAAGAAACGTTATCCCGGTACTTCGGCTGAAGGAGGTCCCCAGCGGAACCATACCTACAATCACCAGTTTATCGGCGCTAATTTTACCCTGACGGAAAAACTGGGGTCACCCGAACATGCCAAGCTTTCGATCCAGCGGTTGAAAATAGCCGCCCGGATAGAGATTGAGGCCCCCAAGGTTTTGTTCGGGGAGGAGCTTTGCCGGATAAAGGTCAAGGTAAAGAATCAGGCCGCCGGTCATTACCTTCCCACCGGGCTCTCCGAATTCAGAGAGATGTGGATTTTCCTGGAGGTCAGAGACCGGAACGGACAGGAAATCTTTTCTTCGGGTCACCTGGACAGTAAGGAGAATATCGACCCGGAAGCCACGGTTTTTAACACCGTCACCACCGACCGCCAGGGACATCGTACCTTTCTGCCCTGGAGAATGGCCACCATAAAAAGCGACAACCGGATTCCCCCAAAAGGAACATCCTCCAGTAAATACCAGTTCCTGGTCAATGAAAATACCCCGGGACCTCTTGCCATACATGTGGAACTCCGCTACCGTTCCTTTCCCCAAAGCTTAATAAATATGCTGTTTAAAGAAAAGACCTTCAAGGTAAAATATACGGTTATGGCTACCGCTGACCAGAAAATCAGATTATTCAAAAAATAGGCTCCCGTATATGTCCGACTTCTCAGAAAAAACCGATAAGGAACAGCTCCTGGAGCGCAGAAAAAAGCTTAATCGTTTATGGGCTGATCTTTTCACCGCTGATTCTTTGGAAAACAAGCTTAAAATGATTACCAGAGAAGTGGTGGACATCTTTGCGGCCGATTTCTGCCGTATCTGGATAATCAGGCAGGGCGATCTTTGTGAACACGGCTGCCTGCATGCCCAGACCGATGATGAGAAACACCGCTGTTATTACCGTAATCTCTGTCTTTTTTTAGCGGCCAGTTCCGGCCGGTATACCCATATTGACGGCAAGGTGCATCGCCGGGTTCCTTTCGGCTGCTACAAAATCGGCCGGGTGGCGGCCGGCGAAAGACCCAGCTTCCTGACCAATGACGTCGTCCATGACCCGGAGATCCATAACCATCGATGGGCTAAAGAGCTTGGTCTGGTTTCTTTCGCCGGGTATCAGCTGCTATCCACTTCCGGAAAACCGCTAGGCGTTCTGGCTCTCTTTTCCAAACACCCGATAACCCCTGACGAGGACAGCCTGTTAGAGGGGCTGGCCAACACCGCCTCCCAGGTGATCTTGATGGGGCAGACAGAAGAAGCCCTGAAGGAAAGCGAAGAGCGGAACCGTTTGATCGAGGAACTCTTGAAGGCAAAGGAATCCGCCGAACTGGCCAATAAGGCCAAGAGCAAGTTCCTGGCCCATATGAGCCATGAAATCCGGACACCGATGAACGGAATAATCGGGATGACCGAGCTGGCTCTGGATACCGACCTTTCCCCGGAGCAGCGGGAATATCTGACCATGGCCAAGACCTCGGCGGAATCTCTGCTCACCTTGCTGAACGATATCCTGGACTTCTCCAAGATCGAAGCGGGAAAACTCAATCTGGAAACGATCAAATTCGACCTGCATGACTGTCTTTTCGATACGATCAATATCCTGGCGCTCCGGGCGCATAACAAGGGGCTGGAACTGATCTGTCACTTGGCGCCCGGTGTTCCCTGTCAGTTAATCGGCGATCCCGGCCGGTTGTGGCAGATCATCGTCAACCTGGTGGGCAATGCCATTAAATTCACTCATCAGGGTGAAGTAGCGGTTAAAGTGGAGAGCGATTTTCTTTCCAAAGATAAGGTTTGCCTGCGTTTCTCGGTTACGGACACCGGCATCGGCGTCCATCCTGACAAACAGGTGTTGATTTTCAAGGCCTTTTCCCAGGTGGACAACTCCACTACCCGCAAATATGGAGGCACCGGGCTGGGGCTGGCTATTTCCGCTCAGCTGGTTAAAATGATGGGAGGAAAAATCCAGTCGGAAAGCCGGGTGAACCAGGGAAGTAAATTCGTTTTCACCGCCTGGTTTGATCTTCAAAAGGAACAGACCTTTCTGGACCTGCAAAAAAGCTCTGAATTAAAGGATGTTCCGGTATTGATCGTCGATGACAATATCACCAATCGGCTGCTTCTCCAGGAGACATTATCTTATTGGGGGATGAAACCGACAGTGGCGGAAACCGGTCAACAGAGTTTATCCCTGATGACAACCGCCCAGAAAGAGGGAGCCCCTTTCCTCCTGCTGATTGTCGATTGCGACATGCCGGAGGTGAACGGCTTTGCCCTGGTGGAAAGAATCAGGGAGAACCGGGAACTGACAAAACCGGGCATTATTATGCTGTTTTCTTCGGAACAGCGTAAGGATATAATCAGGATCAGCAAACTGGGAATCAAAGCCTACTTGACGAAACCGGTCAAACAAAGAGAATTGTGGAACGCCATTACCGCCGTTCTTGATCCTTCTTTATCGACTGAAGACCAGGCCTCGATAAGCAGCGGTTATTTCCTGAACCGGCTGCCCAGATCCCATTTAAAAATATTGCTGGCTGAAGACGATCCCATCAGCCAGCTGCTGACCACCCGCATCCTGGAGAAACAGGGATACCAGGTGGTAGTGGCCGAGAACGGGCAGAAGGTGCTGGAAATGCTGGCCATTGAATCGATCGAGTTCGATTTGATCCTGATGGATGTCCAGATGCCGATTATGGACGGTTTTGAGGCAACTGAAGCGATCAGGAAGCAGGAAGAGGGTACCGGTAATCATCTTCCGATTATCGCCATTACCGCCAATGTCATGAAAGGGGATGAACAGAAGTGCCTGGATGCCGGAATGGACAACTACATTCCCAAACAGATAAAAAGGTATAAACTTTTCGAGGCGATTGAAAATATCCCTTTACAGAGTAGATCCTCATCAAAGAATAAAAAAACCATTATAGACCGGCGGGAACTGATCGACAGCGTGGAAAACGATCTGGAACTGATATCGGACATGGTGAAAATATTTTTCAAGAATACTCCGGGGCAGCTTTCGGACATCAAGGAAGCGATCCGGCAGGGGAATAGTAAAGAATTGGAGTTTGCCGCCCATACCATGAAAGGGGTGCTGGCGAACCTGGCCGCTCATTCGGCCAGAGAGGCGGCCTTTCAACTGGAAATGATGGGCCGGGAGCAAAACCTCGGTAAGGCTGATGAAATTTATGGAACCTTGGTCAAAGAAATAGAGTTGCTGGAAGGCTCCCTCTCCGATTTTGTTATAAAAGATGAACAGGGAGCGAACGACTTTCGATGAACCGGCGAGGGACCGAACCGGTAAAGAGCCTCCATGTGAGTTCTGGTGCCGTAACCTTTATTCTGGGCGAAGGCGTATTCCGGATACATTTCCGATAATTCCTCCATCATGCGGTCCCGGGTTACCTTGGCGATCACCGAAGCCGCGGCAATAGAAACAGATTTATTGTCTCCTTTGACAATCGCCTCCTGGGGAATCGGTATTCTTTCCAGTTTCAGAGCGTCGATCAACAGGTAATCAGGTCTTACCGGAAGTTGGGCGACCGCTCCCTCCATCGCTTTTTTGGTCGCCTGCAGGATATTTATTCGATCTATCGTCTGTTCGCTGATCACGCCTATCCCTATGCTTTCCGCTTTCTCCTGGATCAACTGAAAAAAAGAGACCCGTTTAGCGCTCGAAAGCTTTTTGGAGTCTTTGATCCCCGGAAGAGGATCCCCATCCGGCAGGATTACGGCTGCCGCCACCACCGGACCGGCCAGAGGTCCCCGCCCCACCTCGTCGATTCCCGCTATTTGCGTGTACCCCTTAGCTCTGGCGCGCAATTCATGCTGATTCACCGGTTAATCCTCCTGGTTTCTTGCCCATCACTATACCACAGCGTCAACTTGTCTTTTAGAACAACTGGCAATAGAAATCAGGGAATTCGATTGTCAATATCAGGAAACCCCCGATTGTCTTTGCCCCTTAACTCTTTATAATTATAAATAAGAGCGGCGAAAAACTCAAAAAGGAATAATCTCAAGAGGAAATGGACAAAAAATATGAATAAATTATTTTGAAGAGAAGGGGTAGAGGGTTAAACGGATTCAGAGACTTTTAACTGGATTATAGCCACACTTTCTGATAATATGCAATCGGAAATCGATTGATGGTGGGCGTAGCTCAGTTGGTAGAGCTCTGGATTGTGGCTCCAGTGGTCGTGGGTTCAAGCCCCATCGCTCACCCCAACACACTGCTTTTGATTTAAGGGTCTTCGGTTTACCCCCCCTCTACCCTTCTCTTCTATAGCAAGGATCGCAGCGATCCGATAATATCCCTAAATTATAATAATATTCTTAAAATCTACAGGGGAAAGGTGTTTCCTATTGGAATGTATTAGATATGACGGGAACAGGGACGAACTGCTAACATATTGATAATATGAAAAAAAACGCGTTAAATTTAGATTTATTATTGGAATCGTTCAGAACATCATGCTATAGTAGAAATCAGGTTGCTTTTGGCAACAACTATTAATTGGGGACGCAGATGAATAAAGAAATCTTGTAAATTTGCGTTTATCTGCACACCTACTTTCAAATTCCTATACTTAGATTTACTAATTCGCCTTTGATGTTTTTTTCGCCAGCTTAATAAATTTTATTAACATGCGATCTTTTGACTGGAAAGAGAAGATCAAAACGCCAGTTAAAGTTTATAAAAATATCGGTTCCCGGTTTTGTGGGGAGCAACATAACGGAGAAGAAAAATGCAAGAGCTCGGCCAGAGAATAAGAAAACTTAGAGAAGTCAAGAGTCTCTCACAGAGTGAAATCGAAAAAAGAACGGGATTGAAGCGGGAGTATCTTTCCAAAATAGAGAACGGAGACCTGAAAAACCCTACCTATTCAACTCTTTCACGGCTTTCTGATGGGTTGGAGGTAAGAATAGGCGAGCTGGTCGATCCGGCGGAGTTTATGAAGCCGAGAGTGGCCCCGGTTCTCAAAATCGTAAGCAGCAATGTCAGAAGAGACAAACAGCTGGAGAGACAGGCGAACGTGGGCGGATACGTGAGCGTTCCCATCCTGGAATCGGCTATTGCCGCCGGCAATCCGATTCACATTGATGAAAAGGATATAAGAGATTACACCTTGATCCATTCATCCTGCCTGGCGCACACTACCGATTACAACCGTTACCGCTGCGTATGGATCAAAAAGGGAAGCGAAAGCATGTACCCGGTATTAAGATCCGGTTCCCTGATCTGTATCGACGCTCACCAGCGCGACCCTCATGAATTGAACGGCAGTATTGTGGCGATCAAGGATGAGGAGGGAGGTTGTACGGTAAGAAACCTGAAGATATATAACAACAATATTGTAGCGATACCGGAAAATCTGGACGGATACGA
>JBHHXV010000132.1:0-6248 GCA_046757225.1 bacterium | reverse complement strand
TCCAGCCGGAAGACCGGAAAACATCAGGAAATTTCCGGCATCGAACAGATCGACAAGGTGATCGACATCGACCAGTCACCGATCGGCCGCACCCCCCGCTCCAACCCGGCTACCTACACCGGTTTGTTCTCGGAGATCAGAGTTCTGCTCTCTAAAACCCCCGAAGCCCGGATCCGCGGATATAAACCGGGGCGTTTCAGCTTCAATGTCAAGGGAGGGCGTTGCCAGGCCTGCCGGGGGGACGGCCTTATCAAAATAGAAATGCACTTTTTAGCGGATTTGTATGTCACCTGCGAGGAATGCCGGGGAAAACGGTATAACCGGGAAACCCTGGAAGTGAAATATAAAGGGAAGAATATCGCCGAGATATTGAAAATGACCGTGGATGAGGCGCTGGGCTTTTACCGGCATTACCCGGTGATTTTCCGCAGGCTTAAAACCTTGTCGGATGTGGGGCTGGGGTATATAGAACTGGGGCAGTACGCCACCACCCTTTCCGGAGGGGAGGCCCAGCGGTTGAAGCTTTCCCGGGAACTGGGGAAAAAAAGCACCGGCCGAACCCTGTACATCCTGGACGAACCGACCACCGGCCTTCATTTCGCCGATGTGGACAAGCTCTTGAAAGTGCTTCACCGCCTGGTGGAAGCCGGTAATACGGTTCTGGTCATTGAGCACAACCTGGATGTGATCAAGTGCGCGGATTACCTTATCGACTTGGGGCCAGAAGGGGGGGACAGCGGCGGTTATCTGGTGGCCAGCGGCAGCCCCGAAGAGGTGGCCGCCTGTAAAACTTCTTATACGGGACAGTACCTCAAAGGACTTCTCTGATCAATATTTCACGTCCAAAGATGAAGCTCCAGTTCCAGCTTCACCCCCGAGCGCTTCCAGACCCGCTCCCGGACGATTTCTATTAATGCCGTAACCTCAGCGGAGCTGGCTCCTTCATTAACTATGAAATTGGCGTGTTGAGAGGAAATCCGCGCTCCTCCACAACGTTTTCCTTTTAACCCGGCCTGTTCGATCAGGCGTCCGGCGTAATCGCCGGGAGGGTTCTTAAACACCGACCCCGCCTGTTTTTCCCGGTAAGGAATCTTAGCCCTGCGCTGTAACGCCAGCGCTTTCATCTTTTCTCTTATTTCGTCCGGCTTTCTTTCTTCCAGTTTAAGAGTGACTCCGGTTACGATCTCCTCGTTTCTCAGGGGGGAGCTGCGGTATTGGCTGGGGATGTCCCCTTCCAGCAAAACCTGCTCTCCTTGTCGGTTTATCAGGCTTATCCGTTCCGCCCGGTCCAGGAAGCTCACCCCACAGGCTCCGGCATTGGTGATTACCGCCCCCCCGATTGTACCGGGAATCGCCACCAGTTCTTCCAGCCCTCCCAGGGAATGCGAGTAAGCCGAACCAAGCAGACCGGCCAGGGAACTGCCGGCGGATATCTCGACCCGGTCTTCGGAAACTGTGATCCGCCGGGGAGCGGCCGCCATATTGATTACCACCCCCCGTATTCCTTCATCGGCTATCAGGAGATTGGAACCTCGGCCCAGAATGTGTAAAGGAAGCTCTTCTTCGTGACAGAAACGGATGATTCCGGAGATAGCCCGATCGTTTCGGGGAATAACCATAAAGTCCGCCCGGCCGCCCAGCCGGTATGTGGTGTAAGGGGCCAGCGGTTCGTCCGCCAGCACGGTTTCCCCGGCCAGCTCAGACAGGCGGGAGAACCTCGATGGGCGGGAAGTCATATTATTATCGTGAATTACAAAAGGGTTCTTACGATATTCTCGATTATATCCACTTTTACGAAACCGGGAAAACTTCTTACGACCTCCCCGTTCCGGTCGACAATAAAGGTGGTCGGCAATCCCACGATTCCTCCGAAACTCTGGGAAACCTGTTGATTGCCCATCAGCACCTTGTATTCTATCGGGTGGCTCTGCATAAATCTTTTTACCGTACCCGGACCGTTCTGGTCAAGCGAGATACCCACTATCTCCAGGCCCTGGGAATTATACCGGTCATAAAGCCGGTTAAGATCGGGGATTTCGATCTTGCAATAGATGCACCAGGTAGCCCAGAAATTTATCACCCTTACTTTTCCGTTCAATTGATCGGAATCAAAGGGATTACCATCCAGATCATTCAATCTGAACTGCGGAACCCGGGGAGCGTCTCCCAGTCTGGCTGATACCGCTATCTTGGGACGAACCGGCGGAGTTACCGTTTTATCCTCGCCCTTGCCGCAACCGGCAATCGCTGAAATCAGCAGCCCCAGAAATATTGAGGAAAATATCTTGTTTTTAAACATTAAGTCCTTTCCTGTTAATTCAAGCATCCAATAGGCTATCATATTCATACTGTTTCCAGCAACAAATTCCTTTACCGTGAAAATCTCGGAGTAGAATCTTCCCAATCTTGATGTATAGGAATTTCAAAGTTGCCCATCATATTGCTCAATTACCAGCCTGCGCTTGTGAACGAAGTGAGCCAGCAGGCGCCAATTGCAAGAGTGCTTGGTTTTGCCTGAACATGCTATGTTCCTTTTTTCATCATGAGGGGGTGACGGATGGCCCGTCATGAAAAGTTTTGGTCAGTAAACGCAGCGAAAGCCTAAATCTATGGCGCTGTTTTTGGGATAATCGTACCCGCGCCTGGTAACCGAAACCTCTTTTTCTTCGGTTTTCCAGGATCCTCCTCGGATTACGCGAAATTCACCCTTCAGCGGGCCGGTCGGGTTCAAGTATTCTTTTTTCCGGTAATAATCGGCCTGGTATAAGCTGGCGCACCATTCCCGGACGTTTCCGGTTAAATTGAAGACTCCGTATCTGCTCACGTCTTTGGGAAAGGCGGTTACCGGAGCCGCTCCAATGTATCCGTCTTTCTCTCCCCTTAAATTGGCTTTGGCAGGTTTGTTTCCCCAGGGATATTTCCAGAGCTGGTTGAGTATACCGGCCGCCTTTTCCCACTCCGCTTCCGAAGGAAGCCGCTTGTTTTTCCAGCGGGCGTAGAGAACGGCATCGTCCCAGCTTACCCCTGTTACCGGCAGTTCCGGTTTATTTAATTCCGGATCATCCCAGAACTCCGGAGGATGAGTTCCGGTGGCTTTCAGGAATTCTCCGTACTCACGGTTGGAGACCTCGTATTTGTCGATATAGAAACCGTCGAGATATACCTTGTGCCGGGGGCTGGAGGTCCACCAGCCGGCATCGGAACCGATCCAGAACTCCCCGGGCGGGATGTAGGCCATTCCTTCAATCTCTTTTACGGTTTTGTTCGAGCCGCTGCTTTTCTTGGGTGAAGTAAGCAGTTTTTTTTCTTCTCTGTTTAAAGTGGCCTGAATAATTTTATCTTCCCCTTCCGCTATCTCAAACTGGCTTTCCCAGGTAGAAAACTTTTTCAGTTTCAAAGTCAGGTGATATTTACCGGTTTGTATTCCTTCGATAATATAGGGGGTTTTCCCGGCCAGGGAATCATTCAAAAACACCCTGGCTCCCTCGGGAAGGCTGTCAATGGAAATCCTACCGGAAATCTGGTTGGCCGGAGACTTTTTCTTGGGTTTTATTTTAAGCGGTTCTATCCAGACGATTTTATCTTGATCGGTTGCGCCGAGTGGTGGTAATGTAATATATATATAGTCGTCTATCCGGGAAATTTTTCGTTTTTCCGTCCGCTTTCCGGGAGACCGGATAAGCAGGTAAGCCCCGGAAGCCGGGAGCTTGCTTGTCTCAATATTTAGGGGGGTATGGCCTTGGAGAAGAACCCGGGAAGGCTGGTTTGGGGTGATGATTTCGATCTCAGCCCCGGACGGGTCGGATTCTATTAAAATCTTGGCATCAGCGGGATTCAGGGTTGTTTTACTGGTTATTTTCTTGGAGCAGTTGAAAACAGAAATCAGTATTAATAGCAGAAGGGATAGCCGGTAAAGAAAACGATAATTAATGTTTGGTAGAGTCATCCGGCAGGTCGTGAAGAATGGTAAAGTGGGCTTCTCTCTGGGAGATATTATTGTTTAGATAGCTGATCAACCAGCCTTTTACCATTTCCCTGGTAAGCGGGATCAGCAGCAGGATTCCCGTAAGGTCGGTCAGGATTCCCGGAGTAAGCAGCAATACCCCACCCACCAGCACGAAGGCTCCGTTTACCAGGTCGTCGGTGGGCATCCTCCCCTGAGAAAGCTCGAATTGAATCTGCTGCAGGACCGCCATCCCCTGCTGCCTGGCCAGGGAAGCCCCGGCTAAAGCGGTCAGGATAACCAGGCCGATGGTGTTGGCCGTTCCGATTATCCCGCCGATCTTAATCAGAAGCGACAGCTCTATTATCGGTATCAGGGTAAACAGTAAGAATATTTTAAAAAACATCAGTTTTTATTGAGTTGTTTTTTGCTCACCAGGAAATCCCCGACCGCCAGATAATCGATGCCGCTGCTGGCAAAGCAGCTGACCGCGTCATAGGGGGAGGCGACAATCGGTTCGTCTCTAACATTAAATGAGGTGTTAAGCAGTACCGGTATTCCGGTTATTTTCTCAAACTCATCCAGCAGCTTCCAGTAAAGGGGGCAGCTGTTTCTGTTTACGGTCTGGACCCTGGCGGTTCCGTCCACGTGTGTGGTGGCCGGAAGTTCTTTTTGCCGCTCCCGTTTTACCCGGCAGACCGAAGTCATAAAAGGAGTGTTATAATCAGCCTCGAAATAGGCCTGGCAAGCTTCCTCTTTAACGGACGGGGCAAAGGGCCGGAATTCTTCCCGGCGCTTAACGTACTTGTTGACCAGATCCTGCATATCTTCCCGCCGGGGGTCGGCCAGGATGCTTCTGGCACCCAGCGCCCTCGGGCCGAACTCCATTCCCCCCTGAAACCAGCCGAAGATATTTCCTTCGGCCAGCAGTATGGCCGTATCTTTGGCGATATCCTTTGTCTTGCGGTAGGGGAGCTTGCAGATATCCAGGATTTCTTGAATTTCCTTATTGCTGAACTGACTGCCGAAATAAGCATTTTCGATTACCTGGGCACGTTCTTTGTTCAGCATGGCATTATAGATATAAAAAGCCGCTCCGAAAGCGGTTCCGCTGTCGCCGACACAGGGCGGCAGATAAACCTCCCTGAACCCGGCTTCTTCCCTGATCCGGCCGTTGGCCACGCTGTTGTAGGAGACCCCGCCGGCCAGACAGAGGTTGTCCAGGCCGCTTTTTCGCCGCAGATACCGGGCCAGGTGAAGGATCACTTCCTCGTGAACCTTCTGGAGGCTGGCCGCCAGATTTTTGTGCTCCCGGGTGATTTCGGCATGGGGGTGTCGGGGGGGGGCGATCAGGGAAATAAGTTTACCGGTAGGCCGTCCGTCCAGATCAAGGTTGCACAGCTTATGGTTTATCCGGTAACCGCCATCCGGTTGAAGAATGATCATTTTTTTTAATATATCATAATAGACGGGCTGGCCGTAAGAAGCCATTCCCATGACCTTGTATTCGTCTTTCTCCGGCCGGAAACCCAGATGGTGGGTCATTCCGGAATAGACCTTGCCGAGAGAATGAGGAATTCTTATGGTCTTGACGATCTTTATCTTACGGCCTCTGCCGGTCGCCATGACAGTGCAGGCGTCTTCCCCCCGGTTGTCCACGCTGAGAATCGCCGCTTCCTCAAACGGAGAACCCAGAAAGGAACTGGCCAGATGGCAGAGGTGGTGATTTAAAGAGATCGGTCTTTTCCCGGTTTCCCGCTGCAAGGTCCAGAGGTCGTGCAGGTGGGAAGCGGTAATTCCCAGGGCGTTCACGAATCCCAGCATCGAAGACCGGGGACCGAACGGCAGCCGGGAGAAACGGTACAGCGTTTCCGCGCCCAGATATTTATAAGGAAGCCAGGTATAGCCGATATAATCAACCTCCTGCAGGCTGATACCGGCAATCTTAAGAACCCTGTCCACCGCTCTGTGGGGAAATCCCTTTTCAAACTTATAGCGGGTAAGGCGCTCCTCCTCGATAGCGGTGACCACTTTACCGTTCTTTATCAAACAGGCGGCCGGGTCGTTCATGGTGGCCGTTATTCCTAATACATACATGTTTTTTCCATAAAACTACCTATCAACGTTTAATAACCTTATAAACCGCCCCTTGTCTTTCCAGGCGGTATAAGGGCAGCAGATTCCTGACGGAATTCAATTCGGTTATACTCGAAGTCCGGCCGGCCATGGGCAGCTCTCCCAGAAAGACCGGCCTTTGGGAATAATTCCGGGAAACATACGGCTCCAGGTCTTCCTCTGTTCCTTT
>JBHHXV010000131.1:0-6249 GCA_046757225.1 bacterium | reverse complement strand
ATGATCTCTTTCAGGGGAATCAATTTCTCAAACGGCCGGGCATTTTCCGGTTTACCTCCTTGGGGACGGTCAGCCAACCCCTCTACCCGGTTAAGCACTCCCAGGGTTATCTTTCTGCCGCAGACCGGGCATAAAATCCCCTTCTTCCCGGTTTGCCCGGGAGAGAGCCGGACCCCGCATTTGCGGTGGCCGTCATAATGGTATTTCCCCTCTTCCGGAAAAAAATCCAGGGTGCCCAGGAAGGCCCGGGGGTCGTCATGAACCAGAGCGTTTCTTATGCCGGAGAAGGAAAGATCGGCATCGAACAGGTTGGCGTTCCTGGCGATTTTCTCGGGAGAGTGGGAATCGGAGTTGGAGAGCAGCCGGACCTTATCCAGTTGGGTAAGCCGCCAGTTCATGGCCGGGTCGGAAGATAAACCGGTTTCTATCGCGTAAATATATTCAGTGAGTTCCTCGAAACATTCCGCCAGAGAATCAAATCCCGACTTCGCCCCTAAAACCGAAAAATGGGGAGTCCAGATATGGGCCGGAACAAACAGGGTATCGGGGTTGGCCGCCAGAGCGATTTCCAGTAAGTGCTTACTGTCCAGCCCGATGATCGGCCGGCCGTCATAATCGATATTCTTTCCCCGCTTTCTCAGCTCTTTTCCGATACCGGCCACCGTTTCAAAATCCGGGGCCAGCAGGAGGTTGTGGACCTTGCGGGTCCGACCGTTCTTCTTATATATGGAGCTGAGCTCCCCGGTAAGCAGAAACCGGACTTCCCCCTTACAGCTCTCCACCACCTCCGCCTTTTCCGCCCATTTCCGGCGCAGCCTGAATAATCCCGGCTCGGCCGGCTCAAGCTTTTCCCGTAATTCGGAAAACCAGAGCGGATGGGTAAAATCACCGGTTCCCAGAACCTGAACCCCCTTCAGCTGGGCCCACTGGTGCAGGGTCTCCGGCTCCATTTTTTTACTGGTGGCGATCGAGTATTTGGAATGAATATGTAAGTCAGCGATAAATTTCATCAGTTCTTATAATAAACCGTTCCTTTCCAGGATACCCCCAGGCCCAGACCGATCCGGACAGCGGAGTTGGCCAGGATAGCCAGGATAAGAATCCCCCCCAAGGGCATGGTAAAGGCGTATTCGGGCACCACGTCCAGGGGAAGCCGCAGGGAAAAATTAATCTGCATGATTACCAGGTTTATGATAAAGGAAGCGATGGCGTAAAACCCGTCAACCGGCAGTCCCCCCGCCAGGTATTTCCCTCCCCAGAAAAGAAAAATGACAAAGGGGTAAACATTGGTGAAGAAGTAAAGAACGCCCACCCCCAGAGCCTTCCTGAAACTGAAATCCAGGCTGGGAAACAGGTTCTTGGACCATCCCTGCCAGACCTCTTGGAAACTGGTGTACATCCTGGTCTGATACAGATCGCCGCCATCCATCATCTTGATCCGGCAGCCGGAGTTTTTAAACAGCCTGGCCAGGTAAAGATCCTCCACGATTTCCCGTTTGATCGCCTCATGTCCCCCGGTTTTCCGGTAGCTCTCAGAGCGTACCAGGGCAAAGGCGCCGACAGCCGCCGCCACGCTGGAGTTGGGATCGTTTATCTTGTGGATGGGAGAAACCGAGAGAAAGACCGCTCCCACCATAGGGTTTATCACCTTTTCCCAGAACGAGCCGTAATACACCCGGGGAAACAGGGATAGCAGATCAAGAGCGTTTTCCTCAGCCTGCCGGACGGCGGTGGAAACAGCGCTTTTGTCGGTAAACCAGACATCCGCGTCCAGGAAAAGAAACCAGTCACCGGAAGCCTGTCTCGCGCCCCGGTAAAGGGCATGATTCTTTCCGATCCACTCCGGGGATAACTCCCCTTCTTTTATGGAGATCAATTTAAACCGTTTAAATTTTGAACCGGTCGCTTCCGCTATTTGAGAGGTGTTATCGGAAGAGCGGTCATCAATCACCACCACTTCCAGGTTCGGGTAATCCTGGTTTATGATCGACTCCAGGCAGACTTGAAGATTGTTTTCCTCGTCCCTGGCGGGAATAATCAGGGAAACCAGCGGTAAACCGGGCAGTTGACCGGACGACTCGACCCTGCTCAGCGGTTCGGCGAACTCGAACGGTTTCAATAAGGCGAACACCACCCAAAACAGAAAAACCAATAACAATATGATAAACAGGGGACTGGGCATTTTCGCTTTTATCCAACCAGAATTATTGAGGCATCATAACCAGGTATAAGTCTCAGCGCATCATCCTTCCCCGCATCATTCTTCTCTGCCCTGACCCGGCTCCCATCATTTTACTCCGCATCTCTCCCGGAGTCATAGCTTTCTTTGACTCGGCCTCCCAGGCGGCCTGCTCCTGAGCGGTGGCGCAGCCGCCGCTTACCGCCCCGGCGCCCAGAACCAGCAATCCGATAAAAACGATTTTTATTTTCATAACCTCATCCCCTGTTAACCCGGTCTATTCATAACTTGGCTGACATTTGCCAGACCCCTTATCGGAAAATGAATTAGGCCAACGTCCATACAAAATTTGTTAGCCCAAAAAAGTTGAAGGGAAACTGAAGTAACTATTTTCAACAACATATCATCTGCTTTGCTATGATTCCCGAATTATTCGGGTTAAATCAATAAAAAGGCCAGCAGATAACTAAAGCAGCCCAGCAGGGCGGTTTCGGTAAAGCCGTAGCCCACCCATAAAAGGGTTACCAGGGTCGCTCCGGCCGTGGTGGCAGCCGCGTTGATTCCCCAGACCCAGGCGTTCCCTTCCGGGAAAATCGCCGAAAACCGTTTTATTCCCAGTACAAAAGGAAACCCCATAACCAATCCCGGAACCATCAGGGAAAGGGTTGCAATCAAGATCCTTCTAAAGATATCCGCTCCTCCCGCATGAGCGGTTATTTCCGGCCAGACAAACTGCCAGTAAATCATTGAAAGACCTAAAACAATCAAAACTCCCAGCATCCACCATCTGCCTCTTTGGGGAAGGGTCCTCCCGGCCAGCAGGCCGCCCGCCCCCATAGATAAAGTAAAGGCCGCGATCGTAGTCAGCACTCCATAGGTGGGAATTCCCAGGAAAAAGATCACCTTCTGCATCAAGGTAAGCTCCAGAATTATAAAGGCGGTGCCGATCAACCCGAAGTAGACCAGATACCTGAACAGGGTAAACCTCCTGTCGATCATCCGCTGCGGCCGGGAAATCACCACCGGAATAAAAAACAGGGCCCCTAGATAAAACAGATAGATCTTGACCGTGGAAGAGATATGCTGAAGATATTGGGAAGCGTTTTCCGTATTCCAGATATCGAGTTTTTTCGATTGAAAATAATAATAGGGACGGTCGTCATGGACCGGCTCTATATTGATCTTCGCCTGCTCATAAAAGAATTCGTCATTATCGCTGTTTAAAAATTTAGTTAACAGGGGTTCCTTCCTGCCTCTTTTACGACTGAAAGGCGAATAAATAACCTCGAAACCGATCCTTTTCGCCACTTTTCCGGCCCAGGCCACTTCCTGTCTGCTGAAAGGGGAGGGGGAAAACAGCACCATACAGGCGTAATCATATATTTTGTATGAGGAAATCATTTCCCCGCCGACGGCCAGCATATGCCGGCGCGGGTCCATCCCGTTCCTTTGCAGGACCTGGCGGATGGTGGCCAGGATCCGGTATTGCGGTTGAAATTCGCTTTCCAGCTTATGCCGCTTGAAGGAGCAGGGAAAAGCGAATATGCCCCGGGTAGTCAAATGGTCGAGGTAGCGTTGATAAGCCTCGACTGTCTGAAGATATTCCGTGGAGAAGGTGTAGTACCCGGCGGCGATCATACCCGGCGTGCTGCCCATCACCGGCAGGATGACGTCATATTTTTTTGAATCGTTGTTCAGGAAGTTGCGGGCTTCCTCCACCTTCAGGGAAACCCTGGGGTCACCGTAGATATCCCCGGAAAATTTTTTCAGTTTTCCCCGCATGAGCTTGCGGGCGATAATCCGGTTGAATTCTACCGCCGTTATATGCTCCGCCCCGGATAAAAGAGCGGTAAAGACATCCTTTCCCCCGCCCGAACCCAGGATCAACCCCCTGGCTCCCTGTTTATATAAGAAGGGAAAGGCATTGATCTGATTGGTCAGCTTTTTGAGGCTTTCCCGGTCGTAACCGGCGTTTACCGCCATGGTGGAACTGTTGTAGTCATGGCTGATAAACTTGAAGATTTCCGGCTCGATAAAGGGCTTTCTCACGCTGATGCCCGTGCCCTTGAAACTGCTTCGCGAGGCGACGGTGGTAAAGCCGAACTCGCTCCAGATCTCTATATCATTACCGCTTTTCCGTCTTATGGGGGGATCGAGATGCATAAACCGGCTTACATGGTTTATTCCCCATAATCCCCCTAAGGCAATCAAGCAGATGAAAGCGGCCTTGCGCAGACCGGGTGTTTGCCTGCCGCTCCAGACGACCAGTCCCAGTTGGGAGAAACAGGCGACCAGGATAACAGCGCTGAACCCATCGGTAACATTGAGCAGGAAAAAGGCACCCAAAGCTCCGCCGGCCGCTCCCAGCAGATCCCAGAAATATATTCGGACATCCCGGCCGGCCCTGAATTGGTAGTTGTAAGCAAGAAGCAGCCCGCCAAAGAAAAAGGGAATCAAGCAGATAAACGAAAAGAAAATCACTGAAAGCAGGTCGCCCAGGGTGGCGAAAAAAGTGGGAACCTGAAAAAACAGCATATAAAACAAGGGCAGGGGCAGGGTAAGGGAAAAATACAACCAGATGTTGAACAGATATTCCTCTTTCATTTTTTTGATTCTTTCCGAGCGGATAAAGGTAATGATTCCGCCCAGGCCCAGACCGGCCATGGCCAGGGATATAGCCATCAAAGAGAAATATTTCATGAACTTGGCCGAGTAAATCCGGGTGAGCAGCACCTCGTTGGCCAGGAGAGAGAAGCTTACGGCGAATTGTAATAAATTAGTGTATTTTACGTTTCGGCTCATAGAAAAAACGGGGTTATTTTTTGTTGGGAGACAAGGGATTGTCCGGGCCGGTAATCCTGGCTTCGGAAATTCCCTTTTGTTTACGGAGGGTTTCTATCTTAGCCAGAGGACGCTCCAACTGCCTGCTCCTGGTGGTGGTCAAGCGGACAAACTCGTCCCGGGCATCGTCGATCTTTTTCCCCATCTTGTCCAGGCTGTCGTTAAAGGCTTCCCACTGCTTGTAAAAGGCGCCCAGCAGGGAAAGGATCTCCGCCCCGGTTCTTTCCAGATGGAAATTGTCAACCGCCTGCCTGATCACCGCCAGGATGGCATACAGGGTCAGGGGGGAACAGAGAATCGCCTTCTTCTGCAAAGCCGCGTCCAGAAGAGAGGGGTCATGCTCCTGAATAAAAGAGAAGACCTGCTCGTTCGGGATAAATAAAATCACGAAATCGAGGGTTTTTTCCTCCGGATTGATATAGGAGCGGGAAGTGACTTCTTTTATTCTGCTTCTGACATCCCTGAGAAATTTCTGTTTATATCCCTCTTTTTCCTGTTTCGTTTCCAGGTAGTTAAGGTAATTCTCCAGCGGAAATTTCACATCCATGTTAATGACCAGGTCCTGGGGAAGCAGAAAGGTAAAGTCCGGCCTGGTGCCCGAGCTTTCCATAGTTTTCTGTTTGCAGTAATTGACCCCGTCGATAAACCCGGCCAGCCGCAGAACATCCTCGGCCATCCGCTCCCCCCATTGACCGCGGACCCGGGTGTTGGCCAGGGCCTCCCGCAGGTCGGCGGTGGTTTCCTGGAGCCGGCCGGTCTGGAGAGCGGTCTGTTTCAATTGAGAGTCCAGGGCGCCGAACTTCTTTTCCCGGTCTTTTTCCAGGGCGGACACCAGCCGGTTCACCTTGTCCAACTCCTCTTTCATGCCGGCCAGACTCTGGTCAATCAAGAGCTTTTTACCCTCCAGCTCTTTGGCCCCCTCTCTTGACTCCTTCTGATAATTTTCCCGGGCCAGTTTCAGAAACTCTTCCGAATTCCGGGAAAGCGATTTATAGGACAGAGCATCGAAAGAATCCTTCAACTGGTCTATCAAAGGGGCGGCATCCACCTTCCCTGACCGGGTAAACAACACCCCCAGGAAAAAACCGGCGACCAGGCCGACTGATACTAAAGCGATTACTATCGGCAACGGCATTTTTTTACTTAATGATTTAGAAGGAATTTGAAATTATCTTAGGAGTTACGCAGTTGAACTGTAACCTGTGCTGTCCGCACTGGTTCCCAGGCTC
>JBHHXV010000130.1:0-6285 GCA_046757225.1 bacterium | reverse complement strand
GACTGCAAGGTGGGCTGTGACTGCGACCGTTATCTGGAGATCTGGAACCTGGTGTTCATGCAGTACAACCGGGATAAGGAAGGAACCTTAAATCCTCTACCCCACCCGAGCATCGATACCGGTATGGGGCTGGAGCGGATTACCGCGGTCAAGCAGGGGGTCAAGAGTAATTTCGACTGCGACCTGTTCGCTCCTCTGATCGACCGGATAAAAGAGCTGGCCGTAAACCAGCAACCGGTTTCCCTTAATGTCATCGCCGATCATATCCGAACCGCCGCGTTCTTGATTACCGACGGTGCGTTGCCCGGTAACGAAGGCCGGGGATACGTGCTCAGAAGAATCATTCGCCGGGCGATCCGCCACGGCCGGATGCTGGGCATAACCGAGCCTTTTTTTTACCGGCTGACCGAAACCATCAGCCGGCAGATGAAGGAGCAATACCCCGGCCTGGAGGAAAATGTAAATTTTGTTTCCGGCATCCTGCAGAACGAGGAGGAGCGCTTCGCCTCCACCCTGGAAAGGGGGCTCAGGGAACTGGCCGGGATTCAGGCCGAAGCGGAGCAGGCCGGTCAAAAAGAGATTTCCGGCAGCCGGCTTTTTCAGCTGTACGATACCTTCGGTTTCCCTCTGGATCTGGCCGGGGAAATCCTTCAGGATAATGGCTTTACTCTTGACCGGGCCGGTTATGAAACGGCAATGGCAGAACAGCAGAAACGGGCCAGAAGCGCCGGGAAAACGGGAGGGAAGGAAGCACCGCTCCAGGTTTATCAGGAACTCTCGAAAGAAATTCCTGATACCGATTTTCTCGGTTACGATCAGGTCGAGGGAGAAGCCACTGTCTCGGCTCTTATCGCCGAGGGAAAGGCGGTTTCGGAAATTACCGCCGGACAGTCAGCCGAGATAATTCTTGACCGGACCCCGTTTTACGCCGAAGGGGGAGGCCAGGCCTCGGATTCCGGTAATGTCTATACAAGCGATGGAAACTTTCAGGTCGATAAAGTCGATTGTAAGATTAACCGGATCTTTTTCCATACCGGAAGGGTCTTGACCGGAAGAATATCGGTGGGAGACAAAATACAGGCGGTGGTGAATGGGGAGAACCGCAACGCCTCCGCGGCCAATCATACCGCCACCCACCTTCTGCAGGCCGCTCTGCGCATGGTGCTGGGAGACCGGATAAAACAGGCCGGTTCATCGGTACGGGCGGAGGGGCTCCGGTTTGACTTCACTCACCTGAAACCGGTGACCGATGACGAATTGAGCGGAATTCAAGCCGAAGTCAACCGGAAAATCAGGGAGAACATCCCGGTGAAAAAAGAAACCATGCCCCTGGCCGAGGCCATGAAAATCGACGGTCTGATGGCCTTGTTTGAAGACAAGTATCAACGTCATGTCCGGGTGGTAAGGATACCGGGTTTCAGCGCCGAATTGTGCGGGGGAATCCATGCGGAACGTACCGGTGATATCGGTTTTTTTAAGATAAGATCTGAGGAAGGAGTGGCTGCCGGCATCAGGCGGATCTGGGCGCTGACCGGAGAAAAGGCCTATGGTGAGACCGCCCGGGAAAGCGGTCTGCTCAAAGAGTTGGGCGCTGTGTTGAAAGCCTCCGCTCCGGAGCTTCCCGATAAGGTGGAAAAGTTGCTCAGACAGATAAAGGATCAGGAAAAAGAGATTTCCAGACTGACCGACAAACTGTTTTCCCAGGAAGCGAAGCAGGTGAAACCGGAAAAGATCGGCGACCATTACTTTTTGCAAAAAAGTCTGCCTGATGAAACCGGCATGAAAGAGATGATGAGCTTTTGCGACGAGTGGAGAAATCAGTTCAGTCAAAAATATCCGTCAGACAGATATCTTACCCTGGTCAGTTCTTTGAGTAACGGTAAGGTAAATCTGGTTTGCGCTTCTACTATCCCGGAACTTCCCGCCAACAAGTGTATAACCGATCTCACCGTTCCGATAATGGGCGGGGGGGGAGGAGGACGGCCGGAAATGGCCAAAGCGGGAGGTGGAGACCCAGCGAAATTACCGGCTTTCGTTGAGGCTGTCAGGCAGAAATTAATAGATGAAAAGGGTTGATCAAAATCTGAACTGGAATCAGAACCATATGGGATAAAAAACATTGAGCATCATCGAATACGTTCACCGGTTCCGTAATATTCTGCGGCTGCGCCAGATCGCCAATGTTCTGCTCAAGCACGGGTTCGGTTATATTCTCGCCCGGTTGAACCTTTCCCCGCTGATAACATCCAGCAAGAACCTGCTTCTGCTGAGAAAAACCCCGAAAAAAACCCTCCGGTATTCCATTCATGAGCGAGCCCGGATGGTAATGGAAGAGCTGGGCCCCACGTTTGTCAAGTTCGGTCAGATAATAAGCTCCCGGCCAGATTTAATTCCCATTGAGCTGGCCGAAGAGTTAAAGAAGCTTCAGGACGAGGTCCCTCCTATTCCCTTTGAAGATATAAAAGAGGTGATAGAGGAGGAGTTTACCACTCCCTGGGAGGATCTGTTTGCCGAAATAGACCCGGTTCCCCTGGCTGCCGCTTCCATCGCTCAGGTTCACGGGGCTACCTTGCTGGACGGCCAGAAGGTTATTCTGAAGATTCAACGCCCGGGAATCAGCAAAAACATAGAAAACGATATTCATCTCCTGTTTTATCTGGCCAGACTGACCGAGAAATATCTGCCTGAGAGCCGGATCTATCAGCCGGTGGGAATTGTGGAGGAATTCTCCCGCACCATCAGGCGGGAACTGGATTTTCTGCTGGAAGCGGTAAACGCCGACCGGTTCAGGGATAATTTTACGGGCGATGACACGGTTTATATTCCCCGGGTTTACTGGGAGCTTTCCTCCCGCCATTTATTAACCCTGGAGCGGGTTAACGGAATCCGGGTAGATGAGGTGCCTCTCCGGAAAGAGTGGGATATTGACAGAAAAAGGCTGGCGGTTAACGGCTGTAACGCCTTTTTAAGACAGGTCTTTGAGTTCGGCTTGTTTCATGGCGACCCTCATCCCGGCAACCTGATAATCCGGAGAGACGGGGTCATTGTTTTTGTCGATTTCGGGATTGTCGGCCAGATGACCGACGAATTGAAGGCGCATATCGCCAATGTCTTTGTGGCGATCATAAACCGCGATTACGAAAAGCTGGTTCATGAGCTTCTCTTGATGGGGTTCGCTTCGTCAGAGACCAAGGTGGATCATTTCAAAAGAGACCTCTCCGACTTTTTTGATCCTTATTACGGCCAGCCTTTGAAAAACATCCCGGTCGGGTTCGTCTTCAATGAAGCAATGAGAATCATGGCCAGACATCAGATCAAACCCCCTACAGAGCTGATACTTCTGGGCAAGACCCTGCTTTTTGTGGAGGGAATCGGCCGCCAGCTGGACCTGGATTTCAATCTGCTGGAACATGCCAAACCGTTTGCCGAGGATCTGGTCAGGGAACGAGTAAGTCCTCAACATATCATCTCCTCGTTAAACAAGAACATCGGGGAGATAGTCGATCTGATCAAACTGTTTCCCAGACAAAGCCAGCTCTTGTTCAAGCAGATCATCAACGGTGAACTGGAAGTCAAGGTCAGGCATCATGAAATCAACGAATTAAACAGGGAAATCAGGCAGGGGAATTACCGCAATTTTCTGGGAACTATCCTGGCCGCCCTGATTATCGGCACCGCCATTATCGCCGAAAGCAACCCCACGCAGCAGGTGCTCGGTTTTTCCGCTCTCAGCGTCACCCTTCTTTCCCTGATGTTCGCTTCCGCCCTGGTAATTATCGTTCTGCTTTTTTCGAGGTGAAAATGGAAAAAAGAAAGGGGTTGGGAATCGGGGGCAGCCCCCGGATCAAAGGCAATACCAACCTGCTGTTGAGAGAGGCCTTGTCAGGAGCCGAATCGGTCGGGATGGAAACCGAGATCGTTTATGCCTGCCGGCTGGAAAACAAGGGGTGCCTTTCCTGCCAGGGGTGTGACGAAACCGGGAGATGCGTGGTGCAGGACGGTATGCAGATCCTTTACCCCAAACTGTTCGAGGCCTCTCTTATTCTCCTGGCCTCTCCGATATATTTCAGCGGCATCACTGCCCAGTTAAAGGCGGTGATCGATCGGTCTCAATGCATCTGGACGGCTCATTACCGGCTTAAACAGCCGGTCTGCGCTGCCCTGCCCTGCCGCCTGGGAGGGTTCATCTCCACCAGGGGGCAGAAAGGATTCAAGGTGTTCGAGAGCGCTGCTATTCCTCCCCGGGCTTTCTTTAACACCATCAAGGCAAAATATACGAAGGGGTTGTTTTTCGATGACTGCGACCCCAGCGGAATCATGCAAAAGCGGCCGGAAGACCGGAAAAAAGCCTTCGAATACGGAAAGGGCCTGGCCCGAAGAATCATCACGGGTTAAGCGCTCTTTCTGCCAAACCTTTGAAATTGAGCAGCTGCCTGCGCATCATAATGTAATCGAGCCCGTAAGCAGCCCGGCAAAGTATTTTATGCAGAACAGTATGATAGGAATTGACAACTATTTTCACCACCAGGCGGGTATTATTGTTTTTTTGGGGAAAAAGCTGATAGGTAATATAAAAAGATTTCACAAAGGGATAAAAAAGCAGTTTCAAATAAAAAGGCGGGTCTTTCAGCAGGGTAAAAACGATATACTCGTTCTGTTTGAAATCGATCAGCTCGAACCACCTCATAACGGAATCGCCCACCTTTAAGGGAGGGGCATCGGTAATGAGATATCGGGGGCTTTCCCTCCCCCAGTTATCGATCAGGTCATAGCTGTAAGGGGCGTACCTCAACTGGGTAATCCAGGGAAAAACCCGGGGCGACGGAACCTCAATCAGGATTGACCGGTAAACGAACTCCGCCCCCTCCTCTGCATACCGGTCTACAGCATACCGAAACTTTTCTTCCTCACCAGTGCAGCCGTAGTATTTAAACATTTATGAAATAAAAAACATTTTGTATGATATTTAGATATAATTATGAATGATGATTAATATTTAACTGATGATATCATGAAAAAAATTCTGCTGGTAGAAGACGAGCCTCATCTGGCCGATGGGCTGCAGTTCAATCTGGAACGGGAAGGGTATAAGGTGTCGGTGGCCGCTGACGGCAAACAGGCGCTTGAATTGTATCAAAATCATGAATTTGATTTGATGGTTCTGGATATCATGCTGCCGGTACTGAGTGGATACGAGGTGGCCGAAACTATCCGCCGGGATAACTGGCGGTTTCCTATCCTGATGCTTTCGGCCAAATCTCAGCATGAGGACCGGATCAAGGGACTGGAGATCGGAGTCGATGACTATTTGACCAAACCGTTTCACTTGAAGGAACTGCTTTTAAGAATCAAAGCGATGTTCAGGCGTCGGGAATGGCAGACGGCGCCGGCCCAGCCGATAGTTACCTTCGGCCGCAACCGAATCGATTTTGAAAGATTCGAGAGTACGGGCCGGAGAAATCAAAGGCTGACCCTCAAGGAGGCGATGATCATGAAAATCCTGCTGGAAAACGAGGGGAGGGTGGTCAGCCGGGAAGCCTTGTTACAGGATGTCTGGGGATATGATCCGGAAATCGAAACCAGAACCCTGGATAATTTTATCGCCCGGCTGAGAAAATATTTTGAAGACGACCCCGGTAATCCCAAACATATCCTCACTGTCAGAGGAAAAGGTTACCGGTTGGTAAAATAGGCCGGTGAAATATTCTTTGAAAAAGCGTGCGCTGATAATCTGCCTGTTAGGGCTGACCGCCGCCTGTTCCCCGCTGGTGATTCCCTCTGAGCCGGGAGTCGTGGTAACGCGCCCGGTTACGAAAGGGATTTCTCCTTTCAGCGTCATCTGCATAACCGAAAGACATGCCAGCGCTTCCGGTCAGCTGACCCAGTTAAAGCTGCTGAAAGACTTTTTAAAACAAGTTGATTCGCCTCTGTTAATCGGGATTGAGGGAGGAGTTAAGGGAGTGATTGACACGGCTTACTACGTCAAGTACCGGGAAGACCCGGTCTGGCGGCCTTTCTTCCTGGAAGAAACCGAATCCGAGCTGCGCCAGGGAAAGCTTTCGGCAGCGGAATACCTGGCTCTTACCCAGCCGGACAAGGTCAGACTGGCAGGCCTGGAAAATCCGGAAGAATATCAAAAAGCAATTGGTTTATATAAAAAAATTAAGCATTCTGATTTCATGAAGTTTCATAAGGAGCTGAACCCCCTGGTGCTGCATATTTTTCCCCGGTTAAACAAACAGGGACAAAGGGAACTGAACCGTTTGCTGAAATCTCTTGACAAAC
>JBHHXV010000129.1:0-6302 GCA_046757225.1 bacterium | reverse complement strand
AACAGGAACACCGCCTTATCGACTATTCCCTCCATCAAGGCGGAAGCGCTGATTTCCGCCCCCCCCTCGATCATCAGGCTGGTATACCCTTTCTTACCCAGCGTATGCACCAGGCTCCTGAGGTTTATCTTGTTGCGGGCAAAACTGTCGATCTCCCAGACCGTTGCCCCCGCTTTCTCAATCTCTTCCCGCCGTCCGGGCGAAAAAAACCTGGTGGTGACAATAATATTTCTGGCGGCTGATTTCTGGGTGAAAATATTCGCTCTGACCGGCACCTTCAGCAGGCTGTCAATGATTATCCGGTCGGGGTCCGAGGCTTTATGCTTTACCAGGCGGGTGGTAAGTTGAGGATTGTTTCTCAGAATAGTGCCGATTCCCACCAAAGTGGCGTCCACCTGATTTCTCAGTTCATGCAGAGCCTGTTTGCATTCATCGGTGTTCAAATCCTGGACATCCCTGTGTTTGGTGGCGATCTTCCCGTCCAGGGTGAGGGCCACTTTCAGAATGACAAAAGGCAGCCCCGTAGTTATGTATTTGATAAAAATTTCGTTCAGTCTTTCCGCTTCAGACTGCAATACCCCTACAGTGACCTCAATGCCGACTTTTTTCAGCTGCTTGATTCCCTGCCCGTTTACCAGGGGGTTGGGGTCCGGCATAGCGATCACCACCCGGGCGACCTTCCGCTTGATAATCGCTTCCACACAGGAACCGGTCTTACCTTGATGGCAGCAGGGTTCAAGGTTTATATACAAACAGGCCCCTTCCGCTTTGTCCCCCGCTTTTTTCAGGGCGTCGATTTCCGCGTGGGCCGCCCCGGCTTTATGGTGATACCCCTTGGCCACAACAGTGTTACCTTTTACAATAACCGCCCCCACTATCGGATTTGGGCTGGTATAACCCACTCCTTTTTTAGCCAGGGTAAAGGCCATTCTCATATAATGTTCGTCATTGTTTGTCATTTATTCTGCCATATCGTTCAAGAAAAAAGAGCGGAAACGAATTCGGCCGGCTCAAAGGTGTCCAGATCTTCCACCTGCTCTCCCACGCCTACCAGCTTAACCGGTATCTTCAATTCATCGACGATGTTTATGAGCGCCCCTCCCTTGGAAGTCCCGTCGAGCTTGGTGATAATTATGCCGGACAGCTCCATCATCTTATCAAATTCCCGGGCCTGTTGAATAGCGTTCTGACCGTTATGGCCGTCTATCACCAGCAGGCACTCATGAGGGGCTTCGGGAATCTCCCGTTGAACCACCCGCTTCATCTTTTCCAGTTCGTCCATAAGATTCTTTTTGTTATGGAGCCTGCCGGCCGTATCGATTATAAGGATATCGGAGCCCTTTTTCCTGGCAGAGGAAAGGGAATCGAACACCACGGCTGAAGGATCGGCTCCCGGCTGATGCTTTATCAGGCCGGCGCCGCTCCGGTAAGCCCAGCTTTCCAGTTGATCGATCGCCCCCGCTCTGAAGGTATCGGCCGCCGCCAGGGTCACCTTCAGGTTACCTCTGACAAAGCGGTGAGCCAACTTTCCAATGGAAGTGGTTTTCCCGCTGCCGTTCACGCCCACAACCATTATAACAAATGGTTTTCCCCGGCGGATATCAATCCTGGTGGACTGGGTCTCCAATATATCGGAGATTTCGCTTTTAAGGTACTCTTTTATATAAACCGGGTTGTTGCGATGTTTGCCGGGAATTTTGCCATCAAGGTTTTCCAATAACTTCAACGTGGTGTTAACCCCGATATCCGAGGAAATCAGGATCTCTTCCAGGTTCTCTTCCACTTCGTCCGGCTGGCAATCGATCGAGTCTATCTGTTCCTCCAGCTTATTACTGGTTTTGGCCATCCCCCGCTTGAACCGGGAAAGAAAACCTCTCTTTTCTTTATTCATAAGAGATCTTGAGCCCTGGTTTTGCCGGTAATTCTGTATTTACGATTATTTTTCCCCTTCCGGGCGAAGTTCAAGACCTTTTCTCCGTTGACCGTGATTTCGACTGCCCGAGGGTCGCCCATCGAAAAAAGCACCCTTCTTTTCCCCGCCCAGACCCGTGTTTCGCCCTCATTAATAATAACATGCTGGACTCTCTTGCGGTCAACCGTCACCAGCATCCAGGTTTGCCTCTTGGCTTTGACACTCAGGCTCGGGCCGGTGAGCTTTGCCGCTGGGCCGGAAGGCGGAACCGCCTCTGCTTCAGCCGTTTGAGGGACAGCGGCGATTTTCTTTTTCTTGATTTTTTTCAGGGGTTTTAAGGCGGCGGTCTCTTTCTTTTCCGGTTTTATCACCTTACCGGTAGAGGGCTTTTCGGTTTTTTTCTTGACTTTTACCGGAAGCGCTTTTTTGGTTTCAGGCGCGGTCTTTTTAAGGACGGCCGGCTTCTTTTTTATAATATCCGGCTTTTTAACCGCTCTTTTCCTGGTTAATTTCCTGGGCTTTTTAATTTTCCTCTTTACGGTTTTGACTTCTCTCTTAACGGTTTCAGGTTTTGATGCATCGTTATTGACCTTCCCGGTTTTAACCGGCGGTTTTCCGGAAAGCAGGTAAACCAGGGTGACCACCATAAGAAAAAACGCGGCTCCACCGATTAAAACAGGATTTCTTCCTTTCTTATCTTTTTTCTCCTCTGAATACTCCCTGATCTCATCTTCAATCTGGTTGTTCCGGGACTGCTTCAGGGCAAAGAGATAATCATAGGCTTTGACCACCTCTTCAGGGTTCAGCCCGATGAAGGAGGCGTATGACCGAAGATACCCCCTGACAAAGGTATCATGGGGCAGGTCGTCAAAATTGTCGTGCTCGATGGCGATCAGGTACGTGAGCTTTATATTGGTGGCCAGAGCGATATCTTCCAGGGTAAAGGAACGAAGTTCCCGCTCTTTCTTCAGTTTGTTTCCCAGTGATTCCATAATTTAATAAAGAGGTGCTTGTCCGTCCCGGCCGGCAGCTCGTCGATCAGACGGTCAACCAGGTCCAGGCCGAACCTGTTGAGAAAATAAAAGATATTCACATACCGTTCCTGCAGGTTATTCCGGGGATAAAGGTAATTCCTGGCTTTAACCAGCCGGTCGTTCTGTTTCCGGTCTTGTTTGCGGTGTATCTGGAGAATTTTCTTTTCCAGTCTGTCTATTCGCCTGCTGATTCTGGTGTTCGCCGTTTCAAAGGGGTCTTTGAACAATCTGTTTCTTTGGCCGGCTTTTTCGGCCGCCACCTCTATCCGGCTGCGCAGACCGGCCCGCAAGTCGCTCCAGAACTCCTCTGAAGCGATAATCGAGCTGTTTCTGGTTTCCTGCTCGATCAATTTTGAGACATCCTCCCTTAAACTCGAGGGGTCGGTTCCCCATTGATCCAACACCCCGCCGATCTCTTCATCCAACAAGGTCAGGCTCAACCGGGGAATAAGAACCGGTTCCCGAACTTCCATCGCTTCATACATCGATTTCAACTGAGCGAAATAAGCGATCTCACCCGGCCCCACCACCGAAACCGCGGTATTGAACAGGTAATCGGCGATAATCGGTCTGATAGCCACGCAGGCGCTGAACTCTTCCGGAGAGTTCGCCAGTCTCGCCAGCAGATCGTCTTTTGAGTACTTCCGGTCTTTGGCGCTATAAACGCCGTCTTCATAAGTCACCCTGGTTCTTTTCCCCTTTTCCATCAGAAAAAAGGAGCAGGCCTTCTCTGGCCGGTATAATTGTCTCGGGTAACCGATTTTCTCCAGCGCTTTTCCCGCCCGGTTGATCAGTTCGCTTCCCTGAAGGGGGTCTTCAAGGGCTTTCCGGAAGAGGGGAACACTCAACCGCCTGAGTGCCGGTCGGCAGGAATCCACTATGACCAGGCCGTGTTTTCCGAACAGACGCAGCATGATCCGGGAAAACCAGTCCCCCAGATTTCCTGAATTATCAAGAGCTTCCTGAAGAATCCGGCATGTTTCCTCTGTAAATTCGGTCTCTGTTACGGTTTCTCTGAACCTTCCGACCAGGTCGATTCCCGCTACTTCAACGCTTCCCACACATCTGTCGATATCCTCCCTGCGGCCCGGGATTTCCAGCCTTTGCAACGCATTGTTCCGATCCCAGGAATAGAGGTGGTTGACCTCTTCGAAATCGTGATCTTCAGTGGCATTCCAGTAAACCGGCACAACCCGGCCGCCGATTTTCTTTTCCAGATAACCGGCGTATTTAATGGCGGTAATCGCCTTATAAACAGCATAGACCGGGCCGGTCATTATTCCCGGCTGCTGGCCGGTTATCACCACGAGAGTTCCCGGTTTGCCCAGCCGTTCGATATTGGCGGCCGTTTCCTTTCCCGCTCCCATTTCGGTATTGTAGCGCAGCAGGTCGGCTACCAGCTCGGCCGGGTGGGCCTCGGAAGGCGGCAGCCGTCCGAGATTCTCCTCCAGCCGGTCCCGGGAACAAGGGAAAAAAGGGGAAACCCGGGAGAAATCCTCGCAGTAATCCCCGGCCAGCGAATGATCCTGCCAGATATCTTTTAAACTGCTTTCAAAAATCGGTTTCAGCTGCAGGACAGCATGACTTCCCCTCATCCCAACCTTCTCCCCTGGGGGAGAAAGAGCTTTCTTCTGTTCAACTGCCTAACTCCTAATCTTATTATGATGTCATTATAGTTGCTGAGCGGCCACTAGTAAAGTGGGTAATTCAGTGACAATCTGAAAGATAAGGGCAACGGATTGCCGAGCAGTGAGGAAGGGGGTTCTTTTTCCAGTGTTCTCTCTTTTCTTTTCTTTTCTGACAGAGATCCAGCATGGTTCGGGTAAGTGTCGTTTTAAAGGATGATATGTCACTAAGCTCAACCGATTCTGCCCGGGGCGGTTTTAAAAATTGGAGGAAGCTTTTAACGGTTTGATCCGGGTATAAATATTGCAGAGTATACGTGTATATTTGCAGCTGAATCCGATAATTCAGGGGAAGAACCGGTTTTGTCCCGCTGTATTTATAATCCACGATTATCCATTGATCACCCGTCTGGAACAAAAGATCGATCTTCCCCTTGATGAAAAAAGAGTGAGGATCGCTTTTCAGTGAGAGGGAAAAGGGATGTTCCCGGTAAACCCGGTCAGCAGACCTGGCCATCTTTCCCAGGTCTGAGCGCAGGAATCCGGTTACGGCCAAACTGATTTGTTCCTTTTCCTCCAACCCCTCGGTTAAATCAGAGATTACGGTTTCATTCTCAGGGTGGTCCGGGTTAAAGTCGATTCTCTCCAGGATCTGATGGGCAACCTCGCCCGCCATCGCCGGTTGGGGATTGGTATCTGCCGGTCGGATATCACCGCAAAAACCGAGAACATGATCCCAGTAATACCGCCGCTGGCATTGGAAATAATTACTCAAACCAGTGGCGGAAACAGTGGCGTTAAAAACCGGTTGAGGCCGGTAGCCGCAGCTTTGAGAGATTATTTCCGATATATTTTCGTTTCTTTTTTCCGCTTCCGGCTTGTTTATTTTAGGCGATGGGGCTGAAATTGACCGCTCGCTTTCCCTGATTATCAGTTCCGGAAATTCCTCGGCGAAATCCCTTATGCTGGCCATCCAGCTGTTTTTTTCCGGTTTCGGCTGGCTGATAAAGATGAGAAGCCTTTCCGCCCTGGTCAAGGCCACATAAAGCAGCCGTTTTTTTTCTTCTTTTTCTTTGTTACGAATCGCTTCCCTTATCTTACCGGTAATCGGGGTGTCCTGCCCGGAGCCGGTAAGAGAGGGAAAAGCCTTCAGCCCCAAGCCGATCCGTTCATCCAGGTAAACAGTGTGATTTGAGGGAAAAGTTCTTTCCAGGTCTGCCGCCACCACCACCGGAAACTCCAATCCCTTGGCCTGATGAATGGTCATCAGTCTCACGACATTATCGGTTTCCTTTAAAAGCTTGGCTTCCTCTCTGTTCGGGCTGGTTCGTATCAAATACCCCAGATAATCGGAAAAACTTCGAAAATCATGCTCCAGGAGCGATTCAAACTCCCGGGAGATTTCCATCAGGATCTGAAGATTGGCCAGTCGCTGTTCCCCGCTTCCCATCAAGAAGGCTCCGTACCCGCTGGCGGAAATCACTTCTTCGATAATCTCGGCGGTGGTCAGCCGGTCGATATTCTTTATCAGCGGCCGGCTCATTTTCAAAAAGCGGGTCAGTTTAAGCCGGTCTTCCGAACCGACCGTTACCGGAATCTCCTGTTTCCCGGAAGAGGAATCAAACCAGCCGGCTTCCTGGAGAAAAAAAGCGCTCTCATCGGAAATCCCCACCAGTGGGGATTTCAGCACCCCCCATAAATGATAGGTATCAGCAGGAGCGTTCAAATAGG
>JBHHXV010000128.1:0-6393 GCA_046757225.1 bacterium | reverse complement strand
AAGAAGAAAAAGCCTGAAGACGATTCTGGTGGAAAAGAGAGAGAAATTTGAAAAGGCCTACCGTAAATTGGAGACGGATTACCAGCTCGCCACGAAATACGAAGATTCCAAGGATTTTTACGCGGAATTGGATCACGAGTTCCAGGGCAAGATTTATTGCAATACCTGTCATGAAGTTCACCAGTGGAATCCCGATAAGGCTGAAGTCGGTACGGGAAAACCGGCGGAAGGGAACAACTCCAACAGCTTTCTGAGAATCTCCAACAACGAAGACAGCCGGTTATGCAAGGAATGCCACCGGGATAAGGTGCTGATAAAGGGAACCAATCACGATCTCCGGGTTTCCGCCGCCGACTCTAAAAACAGTTTCAACCAGATTCCCTCAGCCAGCGGTCTTTGCGGTCCCTGTCACGCGGTTCACAACGCTTCCCGAAGATCGAAACTGTGGGCCAGAAAAGTAAGCGCCGATAAGAAATCGGATTTAATCAGCAGGTATTGCGGGTCATGTCACAGCAAGGGAAACTGCGCGGAAAACAAACCGTTCGGCCGGAATTCCCACTCGCTGGGGGTGAGCATTAATTCCTTGAAAGAATGGAAAGAGATCAAAGCCGCCGCTTTTACCAAAGCGACCGGCACAGAGGAGGAGGAAGATAGCCAGGCCCTGGAAAAAATCGAGATCAAGCAGGTAAGCGTTCTGCCGATGTATACCTTCAGGGGATACCGGGATGATGAGAACGGCCGGATATATTGCAGTACCTGTCACAATGTTCATCAATGGAACCCCGACACCTCCACCCCCGGTACGGGCGTAAAACTTGAGGGGGACCCGAATAACAGTTTCTTAAGGGAAACCAATAACGCTGATTCCAAATTATGCACCAAATGTCATACCAGGCAAAAGACCGTGATCGGAACCGACCACGATCTGCGGGTGTCTTATCCCGATCTCATGAACTCCCAACAGAAACTCACCTCAGACACGGGGGTTTGCAGCGCCTGCCATACGGTACATAACGCCACCACCACCTTTAGGCTCTGGGCCCGCAAACCCGGTTCAGACATAACCGGATCCTGGAACCCCAGATCCGCCAGCCGCAACAACCTGCAAATCCGGCTCTGCACAAGCTGTCACGCCGCCAAGGGAGCGGTTCCGCAGAACCTGCCGCCGGCCGCTCTGCATAACAGTAACCTATTGATTACGCATAGATTGGCAGCCGAAAAAAAACCGAAATTCCCCTATTTTGAATATTCTTTTAAAGGGCTTACCCAGCTGTTAGGGATCTCCGAGATTTACTTTAACCGGGGTGAGCCGAAATTCTTTCTCTATTTAAACAATGGGAAACGTTCACTGAAAGGTAATATCGTCTGTCCCACCTGTCATGAAGTGCACCAGTGGTCAGCCCGGGAAAAAGCGCCCGGGAAAAAGGTTCGGGGAAATCTTCTCAGCAGTTTTCTTCGGCCGAAGATAGCCGAAGATTTCTGTTCCGACTGTCATGGGGTCGATTCCATTTATTTATATTCCTTTTATCACAGCCCCAGGTCCGCCAACCAGAAAAAAGCCGCGGCTTCCGGTAAGACGCCTCACAACCGGAAACCCGGGAAAACCGCCTCCGCCATTAATAAATGTGGGAAATGCCATCAGGAAAAGCGCGCTAAATTCGACAAACATCCGATAGGAATAACTTTAAAAGGGAGAAAAAATATTCAGGAACCGGATAATAAAAAAACCGTCCCCCTTTTACAAGGGAAAATCGTGTGCCAAACCTGCCACGACCTAAAAGCCATAAAGAACAAAACTTACAATCCTAACTTCTTACGGGGAGAATTTTACACGGCCAACTGGCAAAACAGGTATAAAAGGCGTTTACTGTCAAGCATCCGGGGAAAGGGCAGGTTGAAAGGCGCCGGGGGCGGCTTCAGCATGTCTCTGGGCTCCACGTATGCGCCGGCTGCGGAGATCAACAAACTGAGGGAACTGCAAAAAAAGAAAAAAAGAAAATCGACTTTTATGAAACAACCCGGAAGAACCGTCCCCCGCTCCCGATCGCCCCGACGAGCCAGACCTAAACGAAAATCCGGTTCCCTCTTGAACAGAGCACCCAGAAATTCCTTGAGCCACTTTTTTATGGAAGAATCTTTTTATTACCTGAAAACCTTCTTTAACAAAATATTACAGGAAATCGGCAGAAGGTGGTGGAACTTTGTTACATCGCCCGCTTTCGCAGCGGACTCAGCCGTCAAGCCTGGCGGCGCCAAAACCCTGCGCTCCAGAAGAAGCCGGTTCAGCACTCCTTATTCAGCCAATTACCGGAAACATAAAAAAAATAAACTTTCCCAACCTTCATCGAAAAAAGAAAAAAAGAAAAAACAGACCTCTCCGGCCAAAAAATATTCCCAGAAAACCAGTAAAAAAATCAAAAAACTAAAGATCAAAGATGAGAGTCTCGGTCTGGGAATCGGCGGGTTTTCTCTGGAAAAAGGGAAGATTCCCACGGTTAGAAGGGAAAAGGGAGAAAATCAGTCCGGTCCTCGCCGGAGCATGATCCCCAAAATAGATGAAGAAATCATAAGACTTCGCAGAATGAGAGTGAAAGCCCGCCGTAAGTTTATTTCCAAAACAAAAGACTTTGCCAAGCCTGCGAAAGGGTTCTTTATCTCGGGGGTCATAACCAAGTGGAGTTCCAACGAAACCAATAACAGGGGACCGAACCGGTACAGCTTATGTTATCAATGTCATTTGATTGAGAAATACCGCCAGTTCAGTCCCCACAAAAAGCAGATTAACGAAAACGGCAGCATAAACAAAGAGATGTGCCTGTATTGTCATACCAAAGTTCCTGACCGGGAAAGCATCGAACCGATGGATTTTAAATTACGGGGCAGGCTGGAAAAACAATGTATCAACTGTCATCCCGGTTTTAATATTTACCATCCGGCGGAGGTTCAACACTATGGGCAGAGAATTCCCAAGAAAATCCGGAAAAGGATCGATAACCTGCTTAATCAGGGAACGATTTTTATTCCCACCAAGGCGAATCGTCTGGTATGCTCTTCATGTCACAACCCTCATGAGAAAGGGGTCAATTTCAATAAACTGTCCAAGCGGGGAGCGGACGAGCGGAGCCGGCTGCGTTTTTTCGGATATGAGGTGTGCAACGCCTGCCATAAAGACACGATCTCTCCGGGGGGCAGTATCGGAATGCCGTTCTGACCCGAATAATTCGGGCGTAGTAACGATCATATAAGGATTTCTTATGGAGCCTGTTCTGGAATTTAAGAACGTAACCATCGGCTACCGCCGGCGGCAGCCGGTTTTAAGCGAAATAAGCTTCCGCTTGACCGAAGGAAGCTTTTTAGGCCTGATCGGCCCCAACGGAGGGGGTAAATCCACTTTAATCAAAGCCATTCTGGGATTGGCTCCGGTTATTTCCGGAGAGATAATAGAAAATACCCACCCAATAGGATATGTGCCTCAACACTGCACTATCCCCCCCCATTTTCCCATAACCGTGAAAAAGATGGTTCAATTGGGATTGATTTCCCAATTCGGGTCCCGAAAATCGGCGCAGGTAAAACATAAAATCCGGGAATCACTGGCCCTGGTGAAAATAGACCACCTGGCGGACAAACCGGTGGAAGAATTATCCGGGGGGCAGCGGCAGCGGGCTTTTATCGCCCGGGCGCTGGTGAACTCCCCTACCCTGCTGTTACTGGACGAGCCGGTCAGCGGAGTGGATCATTTAAGAAGCCGGGAGTTTTATCAATTATTAAGAAATCTTAAACAGACCATGACCATAGTGCTGGCCTCGCACGATCTGGGGGTAATCCCTTCCCTGGTGGACGAGGTTATCTGCGTAAACCGCCGGGTGGTGGTTCATGAAAACCCCCGGGAAATTACCGGCAGCCAGTTGTTGCAGGAAGCTTACTCCTGTGACGTGGAGCTTCTGCTTCACGGTGAAATTCCTCACCGGGTAATCAAAAATCATTCCAAAGACTAAGATTGGAAATACTGCACTATCAATTCATGCAGCGGGCTTTGATAGCCGGTCTGGCGGTCGGGTTTATCTGCTCCTTTATCTCGGTGTTCATCGTCCTCCGAAACCTGCCCTTTTTAGGGGTGGGGATTTCCCATTCCGCTTTCGGCGGAATCGCGCTGGGAGCGCTGGTGGGGGCAAATCCCACTATCACCGCCACGCTGTTCGCCCTGGCGGCCGGAACCGGTATAGCTTTCCTTCATAAACACGGCCGGATCAACGAAGACGTCTCAGTAGGGATATTTTTCTCGGCGGCCATGGCTTCAGGGATCGCTTTTACCGGCTTTATAAAAAACTATCAGTATAATCTGTTCGGTTACCTGTTCGGGGATATCCTGTCCGTAACCTCCCGGGATCTCTGGCTGACCGGCATTATCGCCGTACTGGGAGGGGCGCTCTTAATCCGTTATTCGGCGGAACCGCTCTCGATCGCTTTCAATGAGGAACTGGCCAGAACATCGGGGATAGCGGTGGATCGAATCAATTACGGCTTTCTGGCGCTGGTGGCGCTGGTAGTGGTGGTCAGCATCAAGGTGGTGGGAATTATCCTGGTCTCGGCTCTGCTGGTTATCCCGGCAGCGGCAGCCCAGCAGCTGACCTCCAATTACCGCCGCTTCATTTTGATCTCTCTGGGGGTGGGCCTTCTCTCCAACCTCGGCGGGCTTTATCTTTCCTATGCCTTCAACCTGGCTTCCGGAGCGGCCATCGTCCTCTGCGCCACCATTTTATTCCTGACCGCCTTTCTTTATTCCAATTTAATCAGAAGCTGACTTCCGTCTGCAAGTATAAATAATTGATCGTTTTGCTGCTGTCGACCGCCTGTTTGTAACCCCTGCCCGGATAGAACTGGTTAAAACTGACCAGCAGGTTTATATCCTCGGGCAGTTCCAGGGTCAGGATCAGGTTGGCTTCGCCGCCGATCCGGCGGGAAACGCCCTCCGCCCTGTGAGCGGTAAAATCATGAAAATCAAGGTTAACGTTCAAAACCTCCAGGGGGTCGACACTGAACCCGGCGGTTAACGACTGGATACCGCTGAACCGGGCACCACCTAAATCGATCCCGTCAGCCTTGTCTGCGACCCTCATGTCGCCGTAAAGAAAGGTATCCTCAAAATCGGTTCCGTGGAATTCCTCATACTGGGAATCGGTGTCGTCCACATCTCCGCTGGCATAAGCGTAAGAAAAAACAGACTGGGGATGGAAAGCCACCGGCAGGGAAATATTAAGATCGGCATGCCCCCCATAAGCATTGATAGTATCGTTGGCCTCCCTGACGGGATTATATTTCCTGCCGGTCTCGACCATCGGTTCTATCTCCAGACCAACCCGTTCGGTCAGCCCCATAAACAGCCTGGTTCCTATCTGATACTTCTCTTCCCGTTCCTCTACGTTCTCCTCGTCCCTGATCAGAAAGCCGTAGAGGTCAATGGTTAATTCCCCGGTCGGCGAAAAGGTCGAGTAAAACCCGAACAGGTCCCGGTCCCGGCTCTCCAATTCCTTTTCGGTAAGCTTCGAGGCCAGCAGATCAACTCTAAAAGTATCTCCCGCCGTATAATCGAGCCTCAAGGCGTCAAAAGTAGCGCCATTGCCGAATGCTTCTGCCCCAAACACAAAACCGCTGCCATAAAACAGCTCCTGCCGGCCTACCCTGAGATCCAGCGGCAGGTCGGCGATATGGTTGTATTCCACGAATCCCTGATACAAGTTCAGAGAGGTTTCTTCATTTCCCCAGACCACCGCAGCCTGCCCCTCGACATAGGCGATGATATGACGGCTGACCCCTCCGACCACATTGAACCGGTTCCGGTTCTTGACCTGGTTTTCGTCGAAACCGGGGCTGACTACCTTATCAGAAGGATTATAATGGCGGAACCGCTCTCCCCGCACCCGGAGTTCCCCTCCCACCGAAACAGACGGTTTAAAAAGCTCATCCCGCCGGGGTTCCACCTCTTCCTGCTCCATAATCCGCTTGCAGATCGGGCAGTAACGGCCGGGAGCGTGATAATGAAGAGGATGTTTTATTTTCTTTCTGGCGCCGTAAGGGCGGATCGGATGGATCATCTCCCACTCGGGAAAATAGCGGACATCCCGTTCTATTCCCCCGGGCGGAGCGGCCAGTTCCAGGATTTGATCAGTGGCTTCCAGATATTTTACCCGGCGGTTCAGGTCGTTTATCTCTTCTCTCAAGGCTTTAATTTCTTTCCGCAAATCACTGTCAACAGGCGGAGTCCCGGCATACAACCACCCGGGCAGCCAAAACAAACCAAGCAGGATAATTACTGTTTTTTTGATCAGACTCATATTACCCGGTCTATTCATAAACTTGGCTGACATTTGCCAGACCCCAGAAAATGAATCA
>JBHHXV010000127.1:0-6457 GCA_046757225.1 bacterium | reverse complement strand
TGTAAATATCTATAAAAACAGCGAAGATATCCGTTTCTTAAACGGGGGCGAAACCTCGGTGGCTGACGGCGACCAGCTCTCGATAATTCCCGCTATCGCCGGTGGTGCCTGAAGGTCTGAACCCGGACTATTCATAAACTTGAGCTACTTTTGCCAGACTCTCTATCGGAAAAGGCTTCATGCCAACGTCCCAACAAAATTTATTGGCAAAAAAAGTTGAAGGGAAACTGACAGAAAGTAACTATTTTCAACAACATATCATCAGCTTTGCTATGATTCCCGAATTATTCGGGCTATATAATTTATGAGTGATAAAGAAATCGACACCTCAGAGACTGAAAACGAAAGCTCTTCTTCCCAGGAGCTGATCCTGGCTTCTGACGCTTTACCGGAAAGCTTGATCATCGTCCCCTTGCAGCAGAGACCGATCTTTCCGGGAATGGTTATTCCCCTGATTATTACCGGTGCTCACGCCATCAAAGCGATCGAGGCGGTGGAAAACAGCCCGTCGAAGCTGCTGGGCTTTATTCTTACCCGGAATGATGTGGATGAAAGCGAGGTCGTCCCGGACGATCTCTATTCTGTCGGGGTGGTGGCCAACATTATCCGTCTTATCCACACTGATGAAGATTCCCTCCAGATTATGATTTCCGCTCTGGAGCGGTTCACGGTGGTTAATTTTGTAGCCAACAGACCGTTTCTGATGGCCCAGGTCAAGTATCATGTCGAGCCGGACTTGCGGGTAAACAAAAGCCTCAAAGCCTATTCTCTGGCCATAATCTCCTCCATCAAGGAATTGATTTCCCTTAATCCCTTGTTCAAAGAAGAGATCAAGCTGTTTCTGGGGAAATCCAGCCTGGACGACCCCGGCAAGCTGGCCGATTTCGCTGTTTCTCTGACCACCGCCAACAAATCGGTTATCCAGAAGGTTCTTGAGACCTTTAATGTCAAAAAGAGAATTGACCGGGTGCTGATAATTCTGAAAAAGGAGTTGGATTTAACCCGGCTGCAGGCCAAAATCACCAAACAGATAGAAGACAAGATTTCTCAGCGTCAACGGGAATTCTTTTTAAAGGAGCAACTAAAGGAAATCAAGAAGGAATTAGGCCTGTCCAAGGATGACCGGACCAGCGAAATAGACCAGTTCACCAAACGCCTCAAAAAGCTGAAACTCTCAGAGGAAGCCAAAGAGGTCGTCGATACGGAGATGAGCAAACTGCAGCTGCTGGAGCCTTCCTCCCCGGAATTCGGGGTGGTCAGGGGATATCTGGACTGGCTGACCTCGCTTCCCTGGGGGGTTTTCAGCAGGGATAATTACAATGTCGCCAAAGCCTCCCGGATTCTGGAAAAGGATCATTACGGCCTGGAAGACATCAAGGAGCGAATCCTGGAATTTATCAGCGTGGGCAAACTCAAAGGGGATATCAGCGGTTCGATTCTTTGTTTTGTGGGGCCGCCGGGAGTGGGGAAAACCTCGCTGGGGAAATCGGTGGCCCGGGCGCTGGGCCGGAAATTCTTCCGTTTTTCCCTGGGCGGCATGAAGGACGAGGCGGAGATAAAGGGTCACCGCCGGACTTACATAGGAGCCATGCCGGGCAAGATTATCCAGAGCCTCAAAACCGTCAAAACCGCCAATCCGGTAATCATGCTGGATGAAATCGATAAGGTGGGAAACAGTTTTCAGGGAGACCCGGCTTCCGCTTTGCTGGAAGTGCTGGACCCCGAGCAGAACCTCCAGTTCCTGGATCATTTCCTGGATGTCCGGTTCGATCTTTCCAATATCATGTTTATCGCCACCGCCAACCAGACCGACACCATTCCGGCGGCCCTGCTGGACCGGATGGAAATAATCAATCTCTCCGGGTATATTTTGGAAGAGAAACTGGAAATCGCCAAGCGATATCTTATCCCTAAACAGCTGAAGAATCATGGTTTAACCTCGAAACAGCTTAAAATATCCTCGTCCGTTATCCGCAGAATAATAGACAGTTTCGCCCGCGAATCGGGAGTGCGGGGGTTGGAGAATCAGATAAAAAAGATCTGCCGCAAGGCCGCCCGCAAACTGGCTGTCGATCAGGAGGCCGCTCCCGTCAAAGTTCAGCCCCGGGATCTTAAAGAGTTTTTAGGCAACCCGATTTTTTCCGAGGATCAGACGCTCAAGCTCAATATTCCGGGGGTGGTTATGGGCCTGGCCTGGACCAGTTACGGGGGAACCACTCTGTTTATCGAGTCGATCCGGGTTAAGGACGATAAGGCCGGGTTCAAGCAGACCGGACAATTGGGCGGGGTTATGGTGGAGTCTTCGGATATCGCTTACAGCTTCGTAAGATCCAGCATCGAGAAATATGGGGGTAAACCGGAGTTCCTGCAGAAGAGCATGATCCATCTTCATGTTCCGGCCGGCGCCACCCCCAAAGACGGCCCCTCCGCCGGAATCACCATGGCCACCTCCCTGATTTCTCTGGCCACCGGCCGGGCGGTAAAACGGAAGATCGCCATGACCGGAGAGCTGACCTTGACCGGTAAGGTCCTGCCGATCGGCGGGTTAAAAGAAAAAACCATCGCCGCCATCCGGGCCAAAACATCGGAATTGATTTTCCCCGAAGAGAACCGGAAGGATTACGACGATCTGCCGGATCATATAAAAAAAGGGTTGCAGGTTAATTTTGTCAATCATTACGATGAGGTCTTCAAAATTATTTTCGGCTGATTGGCAACAGTCTGAACCCGAATAATTCGGGAATCATCGCAAAGCAGATGATATGTTGTTGAAAATAGTTACTTTCTGTTTCCCTTCAACTTGTTCTGCCAACGAATTTTGTTGGGACGCTGGCATGAAACCTTTTCCGATACAGGTCTGGCAAAATCAGCTCAACTTTAATAGTCCAGGTGAAAACTCCCTCCCTCTTGACCGGACAGCTGAATTGTTGGATACTGTACTAATAATCCTCACCGCCGCTGATTATAAATAAGAAAGGTAACCCCTATGGCTGCCACTGATAAATTAAGAGAAATCCCCAATGTCTGCAACCCTCGTACCCCTCTTCCGGCGGATGATCCTGATAAATATTATGTTGATTGCTGGGAAGTGAGGGGTGGCGGTGGGTTAAAGAGAATAGAACGGAAAATTCGCGGTTCTGAAAGCTTTACTTATCAACTTGTTTCCGGACATACCGGCTGTGGGAAAACTACTGAAATCCTGCGTCTTCAAGCAGAACTGGAAGACAATAAGGAAGGCCGGAAATACAAGGTGTTATATGTTGATGCAGATAAAAAACTGGATTTAAGCAACGTTGAATTTGTAGATATCTTGCTGGCGATTGGCGAGCAACTGGAGTCTGAGAAACCGGGTAATCTGCTGAGCGGTCTTTCCGGCATGCAGGATGAGCTGGGAATGGCGCTAGATGGCGCTCATTTCTCTTTTAACCTGGGGGTTATGTCCATAAAATCGGGAGGAAGTCAGAGAAAGGGATTAAGAAAGGCCTTCGGAAATTATCTGACTCCTATTATCTCTCGCTTAAATGATGCTTTGGGTGATTTAAGAAAGTCTGTAAAAGAAGAGGGTTACACCGATCTGGTGATGATTGTGGATAATCTGGAAAAGATACTTCCCCTTTCGGCAGACAGCTCAGGCGGTTTTGAAAAAACCAATCATGAAGCGATTTTTGTAGACCGGGCTTCGTTATTTACTGACCTTAATCTCCACCTGGTTTTAACGGTTCCCTTGTCTTTATGCCATATCTCCGCTTGCGCATCTCAGTTGGGAAGACTCTACGACCGGGAACCGACCGTAATTCCGATGATCAGGGTGTGGGATAGAATAGAAAAAAAGGATTATGATGACGGAATCAATATTCTTAAAAAAGTTATTGCCCAGAGAATGGATTTAGAAAAAGTCTTTGATGATGAAGAAACCTGGAAAAAAATCTGCCGGAAAAGCGGGGGAGCGATTCGAGATTTCCTGCGAATCGTAAGTGAGGCATCTCTCTACTGTGATAATCTTCCAATTACCGGGCAGACGGTGGATAAGGCGGTACAGGAGATGGTTAATGCTTACAATCGAGGAATCGGCCCTTACATGACGCTGCTCAAAAAAGTAGACCGAACCAAACAATTTCCTGACGAGGTGGATATCAGGCAAAAGAAAATAGCCCTTCATGTTCTTTACGTTTTGGAATATTACAATGGCGATCAATGGTACGACATCCACCCCCTGATCCGGCGCACCAGGACCTTCAAGGAAAGCAAGCATGAATAATGGCTGTGGCGGAAGAGCCTTTTATCCTGGGGCCGAAGAACGAGGAGGAGTATGACGCCTTCTTCCGGCTGCTGGAGCGGGGAACCGATTTCAGCCTGGCCTTTGTTTTCTGTGACGACAAATCGATCGAAGCGGAGATAAGACGCCGCCTTACCGTCCATTACCCATCAAAGAGCTTTCCGTCCCTCCCGATACCTATAATATTTACCAATACCTGGAAGATTTCTCCCCCCAACTGGAAAACAACGATATCCTGTTCGTCCATAACCTCCATCAGTTAATAGAACACTCCGACCAGGCCCAGCTTCAACTGGGCAACCTCAACCTCCGCCGTGATCTGCTTCCCAAGATTTTTTCCTCCCCGGTTATCTTCTGGCTGTCCATCGGGGATGAGGCCGCCTTTATCCATAATGCCCCGGATTTCTGGTCCTGGCGGGGAGCCTGCTTCTACTTCTATCCCCATTACCCGGACCGGGAATTTATCCCGGAGGTGGATCAGCCGGACTACCAGAGCGATTTCTATCAAAAAATCCTTCAAGAAATAACACTTCTCAAACAAGAGATCAGGGAGATAGAACAGACCGTTCCCCAAACGGTTTCCCTGAAAAAGAAACAGGCGGGAAAACGGCTGGAATTATCGGATAAATTCCGGGATCTTCTCAAATATTCAGCCGCCCGGAAAGAGATTCAGAAAGCCGACAGCCTTTATCAAGAGGTGGGTTCCCTCCAGGGTGAGGCCAACTGTCTGCAAGGTCTGGCCAAGATTAAGATGGCTCAGAAAAAGTATCCTGAAGCTAAAAAATATCTTGAAAAAGCCAAGGAATATTACCAGAAGATCGGCGATCAGTATTCCCTGGGGAATAACCATTGTCTGATGGGTGATCTCTTCCAGGAGCAGGGGCTTACCTCGGAAGCCTTGCGGGAATACCGCGCCGCTCTGAAGCTGTTCCGGAGGATCGGTCTGAAAAGAGAAACCGGAATAATAGAAAACCTCATGAACAAGCTGACATGACCTGATCTTTTCGCACTCCTTCCCAGGCTCTGCCTGGGAAGGCATATGTTCGAGGCTCCGCCTCGTATTACTGGAGGCAGAGCCTCCCGGATATTGGTTCCCAGGGAGACCCTGGGAACCAGAGGGAACACACTACTGTCATCCCAGCGCAAGCTGGGATCTATCTTCCCGGTTCAACTTCCTGGATTCCAGCTTACGCTGGAATGACAAGGCACTTTAGTAAGTATATATCATGACCGGATCTTTCAGGCCGTCCCGAACTGATTCTCTCTGGCTGGCGGGGGCCGGACTGCCTCTGATACTTATTTTCTACGCGATCCACCGGCTGGGAACCGGGCAGACCGAATCCTTCTTAATGCTTTATGCCCTGGCTTTTGCCTGCTATTTTTTCGTGATAATCCGCTTCCGGAGCGTTCGGGGCGGAAAGATCCTGGTGGTGCTGCTGGCGGTGGCCGCTCTTTCCCGGATAACGCTGCTGGCCGATGCTCCCCTGCTGGATGACGATATCTACCGTTATCTCTGGGACGGCAAAGTCTCTTCCGAAGGAATAAACCCCTACAAATACCCCCCTGATCATCCGAAACTGTTTTTTCTCAGGGACAAAAATTATTACCGGGTGCGGTTCCGGCAGGTGGGCACCGTCTACCCCCCCCTTTCCCAACTATGTTTCTTTCTCCCTTACCTGAACGGCTCCTGGAATAATAAGCTGCTGGCCTTCAAGATAATCGTTTTTCTGTTTGACCTGGGAATCATCGTCAGTCTCTGGTACATGCTGCCGCGGTTGGGCATCCCTCCGGGGTTTACCTTGATTTACGCCTGGTCGCCGCTGGCGATCAAAGAGTTCGCCAACAGCGGCCACCTGGACGCAGTCCCCGCCTTTTTTCTCCTGTGGGCGGTTTTCACGCTGCTTAAAAAGAAACCGGAATGGGCGGCGGTCTTGTTGGCTTTGAGCTTTCTGGCCAAGTTTTACGCGGCGATTTTAATTCCTTTTTTATACCCCCGGTTGAGAAAAAAGGGGACAGCGATATTTCTGCTGCTGATTCTGGCGGCTTATCTACCCTTTATCTCCGCGGGGTCCGGTCTTTACTCGGGGCTGCTTACCTATTTCCGGTACTGGGAATTCAACGCCAGTATTTACGCCCTGTTTAGCTGGGGGTTTCAGTCAGGGCTGGGGGCCAGGGGAGGGG
>JBHHXV010000126.1:0-6545 GCA_046757225.1 bacterium | reverse complement strand
ATTTATTCTTGTCTCAATAATATGTCCACCATCATATTCCCTTTCAGCTTTAAAAGGTTGTTTAGGTGTACGAGTGAAATGAAACAGAAGATTACTCATATCCCTTCTGACAATTTTTATTTTTTTCAACAAAATTTCTTCCAATGGTGGCAGTCTATGTTCTTCCATGAATTAATGCTTTTTTAATCAAGATTTATGTTTAACAATATAAGAACGGGGTCAGGTCTCCACATTTGACATTCAATTATTCGAACCCATAATCCAGTTCTCCTGTAAGTTAACATAATATATCTTATGCGACCTTGCGTTTCTTCTTTATACCTGCCACATAACCCCCTGATACCTTTCATCCGGCACGGCCAGGGAAATTGAACCGATGTTCGGCCAACGTTCAAATTCCGCTTTTTTCAAGATTACCAGAAAATCCAGCTGACCGTTTATCTTGAGTCCAGCCAGATCGATTTTTATTTCAACTATATCATGAACAGCGGCGGTTAATAGATTGTTTCCGTTTTTCCAGGCCCCTTTATTCTTACAGAATTTAATGGCCCGGATAACTCCCTTTTCTCCAATTTTAAGGAAAAATTGAATTTTTTCTGGAACAAGAAAGTTTATGTGCAAATCAAGGTTTCTTAACTTGCCCGAGTGAAGCGGTTTTTTCAAATCCAGCCGAATAAATAAACTGGTCAGGCTGAAGCCATAATACAGTTTTTTTATTAAGCCGGAACTATTGTGCATGCTCCCGCCTGAGATATTTCCCTCTAATGACCCGGCTTCCAGCCACTCGAAATAATCAGTGACTTTTCCGTCAATAACCGGGTTTATCAATCCCCTGGGAAGCCGGATGGCCGATGATTTCTGTTTATTTGCCGCTATATTCGGCTGATACAGCTCTCCCGGGACTTCCAAATCAAGAAGGGTATAGATGTTTATCAGGTGTTTTCTGAACAGATTGTCGAAATCGGCGTCATTCTGCGAAGAATGGTCATCCCCGTACCACCAGAACCAGTCGCTTCCCTCGGCGATATATAATTCCTCCCAGGCCAGCGATAATTTTTCGGCTGTTTTCTGGTCCGTGTTTTTTTTCTCAAACCGCTTCAACGCCGCCCTGGCCCGGTAAATCTGGTCCCAGGCCCGGTTATCCTCCTGATGGCCGATCCAGATCCTGAAATCATGATTTATCCAGGAACCGGAAAACAGTTTCGGCAGATCTCTCACCGGCGGCTTTTTCTCAAGAAAGCCCGACACGGTGGTACTGTTTATAAGAGGGTCACTGTCAAGCAACCCATACAATGACTCCAGAAAGTCATGCCCGTCATTCTTATAATATTCCCAGGCGTTCTCGCCGTCCAGGACTATCGTTACCAGGCTTTCGGAGGCCTCGTTCCCCAGATCGTTCCGGATAGTATGCAGACGGCGGAGCAGGTCCCGGGCGGCTTCCCTTGGCTTACTCCAGCCGGAATAAACGAATCCGATCAGATCGGACAGTTGGTGATCTCGGAAAACCATATTAATATCATTTTTCCGGTAAGGCCGGTACAGGATATCGGGGAATTTCTCATCCCTTTCGAGGGCAATATCCAGAGAATGGGCCAGTATCTCTTCATCGGAAGCCACCCATTTGACTCCGGCTTTTGACAGAATCGGGAGAATTTCTTGGGAAAGCGACCCCTCGGAAGGCCACATTCCCTTGGGAGCGCATTTAAAGACCTTCTTGTAATAATCAATGCCGGCTCGTACCTGGTGCTCGGCATCTTCGGGAAACTGAAATCGTTCTTTGGGCAGGTTTATGTCAGGCGTGGCCATCCTGGCCTCATGGGAATCGCACAGCAACGGCAGAATCGGATGATACATCGGAGAAAGGCAGATTTCTATGAGTCCCTTGTCCTGCAACCTCTTGTATTCCGGCAATATCTTTTTCATGATATCCTGCTGAATCTTGAGGACAACGAGCTTATCTTCCTCTTTAAAACCCCTGCCCTGTTTGATTAAGCGCTTTATTTCGGAAACCGTCTCCTTAAAGCTGGGGTCAAACCAGGTCAGGTTGTACCAGACTTGCAGATCAAGCATTTCCTGGACAGTAAAATTGTTCTGAATAACCGGCAAATCGTCATCAGATACAATTTCGCCTCTTTTCTGTAACAATTTACGGTAACGGGGATATATTTTGATCATGTTATCCCAGTGAGCCAGAAAGAAATTGCGTAAAAGAAAGCAACGGTTGTCCACGGTCAGGGAAGCGGCCGGTTTCAGGGTGAGCTTCAGGAAGGTGTCGTTTATTTCGGTCGGGTCAGTGGAAGCGTAATCCTCGATCTGTTTCATTAAAGAAGGTACCAGGTTAAACGTCTGGCGGACATTGGGGAAGTTATCCAGAACATTTACCATATAGAAATAATCTTTAATACCGTGAAGTCTCACCCAGGGGAGAATATACTCCCCGGACACCAGATCCTTGTAATAAGGCTGGTGCATATTCCAGATTATGGCTAAATTGAGTTTATGCATAAAAAAAGGGTAGCATGAACGAGCGTTTTGCTCAACCATGCTACCCTTTTTAAGGTTTAATTTTCTCTCTGAAAATTAATTAATGCCTTGGTGCGGGATACTTATACTTTTTCCCTGGTTTTGACTTGTGACAAGTCTTACACTTTTTCAGGAAACCGTATTTCGCTTTGTCCGCCTTTGCCTGATGTTTATGGCAGCCGTCCCGGCAGTTATTATGATAGATTTTGTTAAATTTCTTGTAACCATCGGATTCGTGGGCCTTGTTCTTCGCAAGCATCTTCTTGACGTCTTTACACTTCAAGCAGGCTGTTGGCTGAGAACCCTTTTTCTCTGATTTATGGTGGCAGGCCGGACAAGTCCAGTCATCGCTGTATTTCTTGAATTTCGCGAATTTCTGACGGCCTTTTACAAACTTTTCCTGGTGTAATCTATGAGGAAAGTGAGGAACCCATCTTTTATCCTTGGCTTTAATCAGCTCAGGATGCTGCTTTTGAGCGTTCAGATCAAAAAATTCCGCTCCATGATCAACCGCAGAGGCAATGCCGGCTGTTACAGCGAACGCTGTAAAAACAAATACTACCGCAAACACTAACCTTGACAATTTTCTCATTCCACAAAACCCTCCTATTATGAGAAATATCTTGAACAGGCAAGGCAGACCTCCTTGATCCACTCCGTTCTGTTCCCCTTGTAAAAGCTGAAGTATCTAAATTCAGTAAAGAGTATATAGCATGTTTTTTTTCTTTTCAAGCCTAAAATGACTAAATCTTTAATAATTCCAGTCGAATTATATGTTGAGTGCGCTCTGTCACTTTGGCCCAGTCACAATTCCGGTAGCCGCTTACCCAGAGAATTCCCTTAGAGGATGCCACCAGCGGAATCCGGTCTCTTTTCCCCCTGGGAGCTTTCCAGTCGATCAGGCAGCGGCTGAGGAGCTTGCAATTCCCGAACCCCAAAGGCTGAAACCGGTCACCGGTTTCCCGGAAACGAATTCTCAGTGGTAAATTACCGATTTTATCCCGGTCAAAATAAGCTGTCATGGGGTTCCCGTATTGAACTTGACTTGGGGAAACCGCGGCAGCCGTTATTTCCAGGCCTAAACCCGGCAAAGCCGCCTTACCGGGAATTTCCAGGGTCAGCGGGTCGGTTTTATCTTCCCTCCCCCCTCTCCTGCTAATAATAAGGTTTTGATAGCTTATTGCTATGTACAGCCCGGCCGGAAGAGAAACGGCCCGCTCTCCGTAAGCGCTCTGACAAAGCGACAGGATCTTTTCTACGTGAACATACTCAATATTTACCAGATCACCCTTTATTAAAAAGATAGCTTTTCGGATAATTCTTCTTTTAATAGCCGGATGCCAGGCGTTAAAAATAAGCAGGGGTATAACCAGTTTCTTTTCCCGGAAACCGGTCTGGATTTCTAATTCCCGCCAACAGTTCTCTACCTGCTCATTCAGGAAAAAGTCCTCTTCTCTCAATATATTGGCCAAACTGGTAAGCCGTTTGGTCAAAGCCGGTTGATAATCAGTCCTCAGGTGGGGAATAAGCTCAATTCTCAACCGGTTTCTTAAATAGGCAGTCTGGCTGTTTGATTGATCGACCCGGAAGCTTATTTGTTTATCTTTTAAATACTCGATAATTTCCGGTTTGGTGATTTCGATTAATGGCCTCACCACGCCGTCATTTCTTACCGGGGGGATGCCGGCCAGACCTCTTGAGCCGGACCCGGTCAGAAACCGCATTAAAACGGTCTCTTCCTGGTCTGAGGCCGTATGAGCCAAAGCAATTTTGTCAGCTCCCCGGCACTCTTTCTGCTCAAAAAAAAACCGGTATCTTAATTTCCGGGCGGCGGTTTGGAGAGAAAGCCCCTTGATCCGGTCGCTTCCCTTTAAATCGAGTTTCTTTTCGACATACGGAATCCCCAGGCTTTGAGCCAGATCAGCCACAAATCCGGCGTCAGCCGCTGATTCCTCCCCCCGCAAGCCGTGCTCCACATGGGCTATTACCAAGAGGGATATCTCCAGCTCTTCCCGCAAAGATAACAAGATATGTAACAGGCTTACCGAGTCAGGCCCGCCGGAGGTCGCCACCAGCACCCGGTCACCCGGAGAAAACATCGAGTACTTGTTTATGGTGGCTTTTACTTTTTTTAAGATCAATGTAGGAGTTTTAATACCGCATGGAAGAGATTCATTCCGAAACGATCTAATAACAGCAAAAACAAACCGCTTATCAAGACCATCCCGCCCTTAATAAAATCCTTGGTTTGCCATTGATAGTCGAATCTGGTGACCAGGTTTCCCTTGTACCCGCGCGACTGCATGGCGTAAAGTACCCGCTCTGCCCGCTCGAAACTTCTGAGCAGCAATACCCCCACAAAATTACCCAATATTTTAAAGGTAGCCAGGTTAAACTTTTTCTTGAACCCCCGCGAGGTCAAGGCGGTGTTCATTCTGGACATCTCGTCAGAGAAAACAAAGATATACCGGTAACTGAACATCAATATCTGGATAAAGGAAGCGGGAACCTTCAACCGCTCCAGAGCTTTGAGGGATATTTCGAACTGGGAAGTGCTCAACATGGGAAAGACCAGGGTGACGATGGCCACCCCCCTCAAAAATATGGTGGCAGCCAATCTCAACCCGGTGGAACTGGCGTTCAGATAATAGAGATGATAGGTTTCCCCGCCGGTTATGGAAAAAGGAAGCACCAGAAAGAAAGGAAGTAAAAAGAAGAGAACGATTTTCAGTCTCTTGAAAATAAAATCGAAGGGCAGACCGGAGAAAGCGGCCAGGATAACCGCCAGAATAAAAGCGGCCAGGGCGGTCTCCAGAGTTTTTATGGTGCCGATTATAAAAATGACAAAAAGGAGTGAAAGGATCTTGATGCGGGGGTCCCAGCGATGAATAGAGGAATCGAGAGTGGCATATTTATCGATCGCCGATTTCATTTTTTGGTATAATGCCTTGCCAGTGAGCCTAGAACAAAGATAAAAGCAAGTCCGACCAGCACATTCTTCAGAGGGAATTTTTCTTTCCTGATATGATGTCTATGGGGGCGGTCAACCGTTTCGGAAGCCCCTTTTCTCTGACTGACAGCCGTTGACAGCACTAAAACATCAGATTCGGCTCGATGCCCCAGTTCTCCCAGAAGGACGCCCCTGATTCGGGAAACATGGGAAGGAAGGGTAAACACCCATTCTCCATTGGCATCGCTCTTGCCGGTCATGATCTTTTTCTCTCCGGAATAGATATCTATGGGAGTTGCGGCCGAGGGGGTGCCGTCAGGAAAGTATCCGGTCGCCAGTACCCGGCCATCCTTCAATTGATCCAGATCCAGAATCAGTTTATGGGCGGAGGCATCGGTAAAACCAATGAATAACAGAGATACGGCTAAGCATATTCTGAATTTCATTCTTCTATACGAGGAAGCAGTTCCGGTTTGACCCGTTTTAAAAACCTGACCACAAAGCCGGTTATCGCCCCTTCTATGATCATTATCGGCAGATGAGCCAGCAGGGCGGCTTGGGCCAATACCAGAAAGCCCTTGCCGGTAGTTAACAGGACTAGGGAAAGTAAAATACCGGAGAGAATAGTGGCGCTGGCTCCGGCTAGGAAACCGACAATTAAATCGCTGTTATTGAAATTCCATCTGGAGCCGTATTTAAAGATGGCAAACGAGACCAGCGCCGGCGTTCCCAGGATAACTCCGTTAACCCCCAGGCTGGTCGGGCCTCCATGCCCGAACAAAAAAGCCTGCATTACCAGGGCAACCAGAATAGAGGGAAAGGCGCTCCAGCCTAAAATAACCCCGACCAATCCGTTTAAGATTAAATGGACGCTGGTAGGGGGAACCGGAAAGCTTATCAGTGAAGCCACAAAGAAAACGGAGGTCATCACCGATAACTTGGGAATATCTTCATTGGACATTTTACGGATAGTGGGAACAGCTATAGCAGCGGTGACAAGCATTCCCGCCCCCCAGACCTCCGGTTTCAATATTCCTTCCGCTATATGCATTTGATTCCCTTTACCGTGAAA
>JBHHXV010000125.1:0-6627 GCA_046757225.1 bacterium | reverse complement strand
AGATAGACCAGGGAGAGGAAATCGTTTTCCCTGGCCATGAAAAAGGAGTTGGTATCGGTTCTGATTCCGTGCATCAAAGCGGTGGCCAGGTTAATGGAGCCGGTATTGTCAGGGTCGTCTTCCAACAGATCGAGGAGCTGCAGATATTCCGCGTAAATGGTGGCCGTAGAGCCCACGTCCTTGCGAATGTCGGTGAATTTGGCTGTCGGCGGGCTGATTATCTCATGATGGTCGACCAGGGAAACGATCGGCAGACGCTCTATCTTGGAGGCAATGAATTTGTCAATGTACTGAGAATCGACCAGCGAAACCCCGGCGAACTCATCGAAAGAGAACTCTTCCTTATAAAAGGTGAGATCGATTCCCAGCAGTTTGATCAGGGCCAGGTTCTCCTGATGGCTGATCTCCTTATTGTAGAGAATAAGGGATTCTATGCCCAGGCTTTCCAGGATATATTTATGAGCCAGGGCCGCAGAGATACAGTCAGGGTCGGGAGCCCCCCGTAAAGCAATCAGGATCTTTTTTCCTTTAAATCCCTGAAACGCCTTTTTAAATTCTTCTATTCTGGACTGGGAATCACACATTTATAAAACTCTCTTTTCTAATGCGACTATTCTCCTACAACCCTTAATGTAAGTCAATAAATATTCTCGGGCTCATTTCCCGGATCAATATGATATTATTGCTGGATGATGACTTCTCTTATGGGAATCTACAATATACTTCTCTGGTTGGGTATACTGCTTTATTCCCCGGTAATCTTATGGAGAGGGCTGGGCCGGAGGGAATACCGCCATAGCTTGCCGTTAAGACTGGGTTTCCGGCAACGTTTTTCCGGCCGGAGCGGGGTCTGGTTTCACGCGGTCAGCGTCGGGGAGACCGAAGCGCTTGTTTCCCTGGTGAAGGCCTTTCACGAAGCTCACCCCCAAGCTGAAATAATCTTTTCCACGACTACGGAAACCGGGCAGGAATTAGCCCGGAAGCGTCTCGGAGAACTGGCAGAGATTATCTATTTCCCTATAGATTTTTCCTTTCTGATGCGGCGGTTAATTGAGAGTATTTCCCCGCGGCTGGTGGTGCTGGCGGAAACCGAGTTCTGGCCGAATTTTTTAAGGGAAGTTTCCAAAAGGAAGATTCCGGTACTGTTGGTAAACGGGCGGATCTCTGATAAATCCTATAAGGGATACCGGCGTTTCAAATTCTTTTTCGAGCCGTTGCTGGCCGGTATATCTCTGCTGAGCATGCAGTCGGAGGAGGACAAAATCAGAATAACCGGAATCGGGGCGAAAGAGGAACGGGTAGAGGTGGGGAACAACCTCAAGTTTGACCGCCCTTTTCCCTCTTACGGGGAAAAAGAACTGAAAGGACTCAGGGAATCAATCGGTTTTCCCACTGAAGCCCCTCTTTTTATCGGGGGCAGCACGCACCCGGGCGAGGAGGAGATCATTATTAAAACCTATGCCGGCCTATTGTCCGCTTTTCCTGAATTAAAACTGATTATCGCCCCCCGGAAGCCCCATCGGGCGGCGGAAATCGAAAAATCAGCCCGGGGGGCGAACCTGACCTGCGCCCGCCGCTCCGACTCAAGCCGGAAACCGGTTTCCCTGGTTATCCTGGATACCATCGGTGAACTGACCAGGTTTTACGCTCTTTCGGATATTGTCTTTGTCGGAGGGAGCCTGGTGCCCCACGGCGGTCAAAACATCCTAGAGCCGGCCGCCTGTTCCAAACCGGTGTTATTCGGGCCCCATATGCAGAATTTCCGGGATATCGCCGGGGCGTTGAAGAATAACGGCGGTATTCAGGTGAACAACCAAAAGGAGCTGGAAAGGGAAACCGCCCGTTTATTGAAAAACCCCGCATATCGAAAGCGGGTGGGAAAACAAGCCCGGCAGGTGGTAATGAAGAATCGGGGGGCAGTAAAAAAAAACCTGAAGTTCATGGAAGCATTACTCTTTAATCGAGAAACCGGAGAAGCAGAATGAAAAATCTTTTCAAGTTCGCAGGCTGTTTTCTAATAATCGGCATGTTGACGGTGCCCTGCGCCAGGGCGGAACTGGCGTCCGCCAAACCGGAAAAGACCCTCACCAACCGGGAAAAAGCCCATAAACATATCCTTGAGGGAATAGCATACGTGAACAGGGGAAAATTTGAGAAAGCGGTGGTGGAATATAAGAAAGCGATAAAACTGGACCCGGACAATTATAACGCCTATTACAATATGGGGCTGGTTTTTCAAAAAAGAGGCCGGCTCGGCCAGGCGGTCAAACTCTATAAAAAGACTTTGGGAATCAACCCCAAAGACGTTGACGCGCACTGGAACCTGGGGGTTATTTATTCACAGCTGGGAAAACTGGATGAAGCGGTCAAAGAAAATAAGGCGGCCATCAGCATTGCTCCCGACTTTGCCCCGGCATACAATAACCTGGGTTCTGTGTATCAAAAAAAAGGCGAACTGCGTAAAGCCGTCATTAACTGGGAAAAAGCCTTGAAAATCCAACCCCAATACGCCAGGGCCCACAGTAATCTGGCGGTCGCTTATTTCGCCGGCAAACAGTATGACCTGGCCTACAAGCATTACAGAAAAGCGGTCAAAGCAGGATATATTATGCCCATATCCTTTCAGAAAGCCCTGCTGACCGCCCTCAGGCACTCAGAAAATAAAGAAAAAAAACCATAAGGGCGCCTTGTTTTGTTCGCCTTTCATGTAAGACTTTGATATAATTTATAAAGGTATCTGTTATTCATTATCAATGTAAACAACATGAGCAAAATAGAACAGGCCCTGGCTAAAGCCGCCCAAAGACGGAGAACGAACGCCACCGGTATTCCGGACTCCGATCTTGCCGCTGACACGGAAAACGATGAAACAGGTTCAGACACGGGGCTTAAACAGGGGCGATTGAAATCCCCCTCAGAAAATGAGCCACAAAATTTTATTCCGGAGCTGCTTCCTCCCGATGTTCTGGCCAATCTGGACAGCAGGCTGATAGCCCTGTTTTCCTCTACCTCCATGGCCTCGGAACAGTATCGGTTGTTACGCACCAAGATATTAAGATCATTTAAACTTTATTCCCACAATGCCTTTCTGATAAGCAGCTCTCTGCCCAGTGAAGGAAAAACCACGACCGCTATCTGTTTAGCTATTTCCATCGCCCAGAGTTTACAGAATACCGTCATTCTGGTAGACGCCGACCTCAGGCGTCCCTCGATTCACGGAGCTCTCGGCATCAAAATCGGCAGCGGCCTGTCAGATCATTTAACCCAGCAAATCCCTTTAGAAAAGGTGATCCAGAAAACCTGCATACCCAAGCTCTCGGTCATTACCTCAGGAACTATTCCACCCAATCCATCAGAGCTCATTCTCTCAGACCGGATGACCAATATGCTGACCGAGCTGAAAAACCGTTATTCGGACAGAATCATCCTGGTGGACTCTCCTCCCATAATATCTATAACCGACAGCGTTATTCTGTCCCAGAAACTCGATGGCGTCATTCTGGTGGTTCATACGGGGAAAACCCCTAAAGTCGCCATCAAGGAAACTATTGAAAGCCTTGGGGACTCAAATATCCTGGGAGTGGTCTTAAACCATCTGGACAGCCATTCCGGTTATTATAAAAAATACAAATATAAATATAATAAATACGGTTATAGGTACGGTAATAAATACGGTTATGGGTACGGTAATAAATATGGTTATGGATACGGTTATAAATCACCCGACAGTTTGAAAAACAACCGGCAATAATGTTTTATGTATAATTCTTTTTACGGTTTCCAGGAGAAGCCTTTTAATTTAACCCCTGACCCGGCTTTTTTATACTTGAGTTCCGTGCATAAAAGAGCCCTGGCTTTTCTCACCTATGGTTTGGCGGATCGCAAGGGATTTATCACCATAACCGGAGAGATAGGAGCGGGGAAAACCACTTTGATCAGGGCTCTGCTCAAGGATCTGGACCCCGATATTAACGTATCCAAGGTAATAAATACCAAGGTAAACTCTTTGCAGCTGCTGAAGATGATTTTACGGGATTTCTCTCTTGATGTCAGAAGCGACAACAAAGAAGACTTATTGGAAGATTTGAACAATTTTTTGTTGAATGAGTATGCGGCCGGCCATTCCTCGGTTCTGATTATCGATGAAGCGCAAAACCTTAAACCCGGCGCTCTGGAAGAAATCAGGCTGCTTTCCAACCTGGAAACCGACAAAGACAAACTGCTCCAGATAATTCTGGCAGGACAGCCCGAGCTCAGAGAGATGCTTTCCCTGTCGGAGCTCAAGCAGTTGAAGCAGCGGATAACCGTGTCCTATCACATGAACGCATTGAGCAAAGAAGAGGTCAGCCAGTATATAATTCATCGGCTGAAAGTGGCTGGAGCCGCTGATCCTGATTCGATTATGACCGAAAGAGCCCGGGCGAGAATATATACACCCTCAGGGGGAATCCCCCGGCTGATCAATATTATCTGTGACGCCGCCCTGGTAACCGGTTTCGTGGACGAGATCAAGCAACTGGACGTAGACCTGATTGACAGCGTAGTCCGGGAATTGGACATGGATAATAATATCGCTTCCGATAAAACTGAGCCCCTCCTACTCCTTGATCACGATGATGGTAGCTTGCAAGACCTTTCGAGGAAATTCAGTTTATTTATAAAACGGCAACAGGATAAGGAAGATCAGGAAAAACTTCAATTTAATGAGCAGAGGAAACTTTTCCAGCAACAACAAAAACTGCTGGATAGAACATTAAATATGCTCAACCGGCTGGAAGAAAATTTACAAGAACGGGAGAAACAATCTAATTAGCTTATGAACGATTTACTGGAAAAAATAAGAGACAAGTCCGCTAAAATAGGAGTTATCGGTTTAGGATATGTGGGGCTGCCCCTGGTTACCGAGTTTGCCGAAGCGGGGTTTACCATAATCGGTTTTGATCTGAACAGACAAAAAATAAACCGGCTTAATAAAGGAGAATCCTATATTGATGATGTTTCCGACGATCTTTTGTCCAGACACACTCAAAACGGGCGGATTGTGGCTACCGACGATTTCGGGCGGCTGGCCGAGGTGGATGCGATCAGCATCTGCGTGCCTACTCCCCTCAGCAAGACCGGCGACCCGGATGTTTCCTATATCGATTCAGCGGTAAACAAAATCGTGCAATACGGCCGGAAGGGGCAGTTGATCGTTCTGGAAAGCACCACCTATCCGGGCACCACCAGGGAGCAGATCCTCCCCAGATTGATCAACAAGGGGTTAACGGTAGGCCGGGATTTCTTTCTGGCTTTTTCGCCGGAAAGGATCGATCCGGGAAACCCCCGGTTCCAGACCCGTAATATTCCCAAAATCGTGGGCGGGGTGGAAGAGAACTCCGGCAGGGTGGCGAGGGTTCTTTACCAGAATATCACCAGGGTGATCCCGGTTTCCAATGAGAAGGTGGCGGAAACGGCCAAGCTGCTGGAAAATATTTTCCGAAGCGTCAATATCGCCCTGGCCAATGAGATTGCCCTGGTCTGCGACAAACTGGAGATAGATGTCTGGGAAGTTATAGACGCGGCCGCTACCAAGCCGTTCGGTTTCATGCCTTTCTATCCCGGGCCGGGACTGGGCGGGCACTGTATTCCGGTAGACCCCAGTTATCTTTCCTGGAAGATGCGCAGCCACGGCTACGAGGTGAGATTCATCGAACTGGCCCGCAGCATCAATAAATATATGCCCCTGCATGTAATCTACAAGGTGGCGGCCGCTCTGAACCAATCCCGGAAATGCCTCAACGGCTCCCGGATACTGGTCATCGGAGTGGCTTATAAACCGGATGTGGATGATTACCGCGAGTCCCCTTCCTTTGATATTATAGATATGCTGACCGATCAAGGGGCTCACATCGAATACCACGACCCTCACATACGGGAAATCAAAATCAAGGACGAGACACTTCAATCCGTTCCTCTGTCGGCCGAGCAGCTGTCCCAGACGGACTGCGCGCTTATCCTCACCGGCCATAAAGCGGTCGATTACGAGCTGCTCCTGAAACATGCGCCGGTTATTATGGACACCCGGAACGCCATGAAGGATTTCCCGGACCCCAAAATTATCAAGCTGTGAGCCTTTCTGGTCTGATGAATTATCTTTACATCGGCCTGGGCGGCTTTTTCGGGGCGATAAGCCGCTACCAGATAACCAAATGGGTCTCCCAGGGCTGGCCGGGCAAGATGCCTTACGGAACCTTGGCCGTTAATGTTCTCGGTTCTTTTATCATCGGAATTTTATTGGGGCTCAGCCTGATAAGGGAGCGGGAAAGCCTGAAACTATTTCTGGCCACCGGTTTTCTGGGCGCGCTGACCACCTTTTCCACCTTCAGCTATGAAACCGTCGGTTTAATCTCTTCCGGGGATACCGGCAAAGCCGGGCTGAATATCGTTCTGAACGTTATCTTTTCCGTATCCGCCGCCGGTTTAGGTCTATGGCTCACCCGCAGCCTTTAAAGAATCTCTCCGACCAGCTGAAAAACCTGCCCGATAAACCGGGGGTCTACCTCTACCGGGACAAAGAGCATAAAATTCTCTATATCGGCAAGGCGGCCTCTTTAAAACCAAGGGCATCCTCATACTTCCGGACTT
>JBHHXV010000124.1:0-6627 GCA_046757225.1 bacterium | reverse complement strand
GATCAGGTAGCGGGTTCCGATTCTCAGTTCTTCAGAACGTACGTATTTAACCAATGCCACCAACCTTTCTTCATCGGAAAGCTTTTCCAACTCATCTTGCAATTCGTTCCGCATTACCGCCGGTGACTTCGCTGATTCCAGGCTGTCCAGGGCAAAGAGCTGATCAAACAGTTCCGGCATCTTTATCAATATCTGGGATAAGAATTCACTGTTTCCGAATAAACGAAGCAATAGTTCCAGCAGGCCTGGTTCAGAACAGCAGAGAGCAAACAGACTTTTCTCCGCTTTGTATGAGAACACAAACTTTTCCAGGTTGGCAACCGCCTTGTCCGGGTCGGGAATCTCTTTACAGAAATCAAGAATCAAGGGAAATGTTTTATCAAAGAGCGTTTCCCTTTCTCCGCTGGTTTCGGTAAAATTCCGGCCGTTCCGAAGCCGGTGAAAATCCTTTCGGACTCTTCCTATATCGTCAAAGCCGACCTCTTCCAGAAGAGGGTGGCTGACCGGTTTTTTCCCGGAATCGACCGGAACGTCTCTTTCTTTAAAAACCTGGCGGTAAATCCGGGATACCTTTTCCGCATGAAACCGGTATTGAGCCATCAGCCGCTCCCCGGCTGGCTCTCCGTTCAAGGTGAGGCGCATCTTCGTCGCCAGGGCTTCCAATTCTTTTTTGTCACCGGGGATTGCCTGGGTTTGTCTCCCCTGAAACATCTGAATCATGTTTTCCAGCTCGCGCAGAAAAAGATAGGCGCTGGTTAAAATGTCTCTATCCTCGGTGTTTATCAGCCCTATGGCCGCTATCTCCCGGATAGCGCAGAGGGTATTCAGGTTTTGCAGCCGTTTAATTCTTCCCCCGTAAATCAGTTGAAAGGATTGAACGATAAATTCCAGCTCGCGGATTCCGCCGGGTCCCAGTTTAATGTTAACGCTTGATTTCTTGATATTGCTCTGGGGTTGGCTGTCGATCAGGATTTTCATCTTCTTGATCTGGCTGATAGCGGAAAGGTCCAGGCTTTTTCTGTAGATAAACGGTTGCAGGGTTTTCAGAAATTTCTTTCCCAATTTCAGGTCGCCGGCGCAGGGCCGGGCTTTAATGAGGGCCTGGCGTTCCCAGGTCTGCCCCCAGGACTCGTAATACAGCTCGGCCGCTACCAGGGAAAGGGCAACCGGTCCGCTTTTTCCTTCCGGACGCAGCCCCAGGTCTACCCGGTATATTCGATTCTTATGAAGCGTGTTAGATATGAAAGTTGCTAATTGAGAGTAGAACTCGTAATTAGTAAGCTGTTTATTGCCGTCAGTTTTCCCGTTATCAGGATGGTAGACAAAGATTATGTCGATATCCGAGCTGAAATTGAGTTCCCGGCCGCCCAGTTTCCCCATACCCAGCGCCACAAAGGAGCATCGCTCTCCTTCTTCACAAACCGGCCGGCCATATCTCTCTGTTAGCCGAGCGAGGCCGGCCCGGTATGCCCTTTCCAGGCAAAAACAAGCCAGATCGGAAAGCTCCTCTGTCACCTCAACGGTGTTCAGTTTTTTCAGTAAATCAGCCAGACCGATCCTCAGTATCTGTCGGTCTTTGAATGTTTTCAGGCTGTCAGCAAAATATTGTGTTGCTGACGGGCCAGACTGAACACCCTCTATATGTTTCTCGTAAGACCTGTATAGTTCCTTCTGAGACAAATGACAGGAGAGGGTGCCCTTAATTAAGGCCTCGTTCATAAAGTAATCGAGGTTTTCCAGAAAGATCTGGAAAAGGTAGGGACTGCCGGAAAAGAGGGCGGCGAATTCGCCTAAAAGCGATTCAGAAACTTGCGACAGAACCAAGCTTTCCCCACGCTGCTGAAGCGCTTCGGAAAATCGCCGGAAATTATTCCACCCCAGCTCCCGGTCAAAGGACCGGTCGAGATAAGGCTCAAATCGAAATCGTTCTGACAGCTCAATATGCTCCGAGTTTGGTCAGGGCGGAGAAAACCGCTATCGCGGCAAACCCTAAAATGATCGAGGAATTTCTGGTTATCTGCCCGTAATCGTCCTTTACCGCCCGGGGATCCTCCGGTTTATCCTTGATCCGCTCGTAGACCTTACCGTTAAGAACCGCTCCCACCGCCATCGCTCCGACCAGCATGGCGATTTTCAGCAGTATCCAGTTTTCGGTAATCTCATAGTTTCCCACGACAAAGACCAACCCCAGCCCCAACAGGGTCATCATCCCCCCGGCCGCCCTCCCGGCCTTGGACACCTTGTCCAGCAGAGCGGTTCTGGCGGTTAACAGGTCCTCTTCCAGTTTCCTGCCCGTACTTGATAAAAACAGTTCCCCCGCCACGCTGACAATCCATAATAAGACAAACAAACGATGTAAATTAAGCAGCAGCTCATCCATGTTATTCCTCCTGTTCGCACTGGTTCCCAGGTTCTGACTGGGAATGAGCAGTAAGTTGATTATTTTTGTCGCCTGAATCACTCAACTGCGTAATTCCTACCTATGTTAAATTGTATTCAGCCGGTTGGTCAAGTTATCTTTTTAACCTTAAAGCTGGATTTATCGGAAGAAAATTGGCGAAAGTTTTTTAAAATTATGAAATACTATGAGAGAGAAGCTCGGAATGGATGAGAACTTGGAATAGGAGAGAAAAAATGTTACGTCCTCAAATCTTAGTTTTCTTATTGTCGCTGATTATGATCTCACCTGTAAAGGCGGCAGCCGCCAGAGGCGGATTCATTGAATTGGCCCGGAGAAAGGTGGTGGTAGTTAAACCCCATCCGAAAAGAAAAGTTATACCCAGAAGAAAGATTGCTCCCTTGAGAAGGGTTGCACCGCCTCCTGCCAGGGATATTGTGGTAGATTTACCCCCGGGAAGCGAGGTTGATCCTTCCACCGGAAAAATTGTGGTAATCAAGCCTTTGCCTCCCGATAGAGGGCGCCATCCAAAAAGAAGAAGAAAAATAAGGAGGAGGAGACTTCTCAAGCGTTTACCCGAAAGGAAGGTAATTTTAAGGCCCCGCCCGAGAAGAAGACGGTGATATTATCTCTTATCAATCATATAAGAGGTGCCGGCCGGGTGGTCCTCCAGCTTGATTCCCAGCTCTTTCAAACGCTGGCGAATGCGGTCTGAGGCAGCCCAATCCTTATCCTGGCGGGCTTTACTCCTGATATCGATAATCCTTTTCATCAGGGAATCCATCTCCCGGGTTTCGGTATAAGAGGCAAACTCACTGGCCAGTTCCCATAAAGAATCAAGCAGCTCAGGGGTTTCCCGGTCATGGCTCTCATTAAAGAGACCTAACACCTGTCCCAGTTCCTTGATCCGCCCTGCCCCGGCAGACAGCAGTTCATGCAACTTCTGAGAAGAAGGAATATCATCGCAGGCGGTATTCAACTCCCTTACCAGGTGAAACAGTTCCCCAATTGCCGAAGCGGTGTTGAAATCATCATCCATAGCCTTGACAAACTTGTTCAGACACTGATCTATCTGATTTGAAAGTTCCTTTTCCCCGGCTTCGTCAAAGACGGGAGGGAGGGAATAATCCTTATTCATCAGATATTGTTCAACCTTTCTGAAGGAATTTGTGAACCGTTCCAGCCCTTTTCCGGCTTCTTTCAGGTGCTGGTCGGAAAAATCTATGGGGCTGCGGTAATGGGTGGAAAGCAGAAAAAAACGGATCTGTTCGGCCGGGAATTGGTTTAATATCTCCTTGATGGTAAAGAAATTACCCAGAGATTTAGACATCTTTTCCGAATCCACGTTTACAAAACCGTTGTGCAGCCAGTATCGGGCGAAAGGCTTGTCCGAACTTCCTTCGGCCTGGGCGATCTCGTTTTCATGGTGGGGAAAGATCAGGTCCTGGCCGCCGCCGTGAATATCAAACCCCTCCCCCAGGTATTTCAAGGACATGACCGAACATTCGATATGCCAGCCCGGCCGCCCCCTGCCCCAGGGGGAATCCCAGCTCGGTTCCCTGGGCTTGGATCTTTTCCAGAGAGCGAAATCCATGGGGTTGCGTTTGCGGGAATCGACCCCCACCCTGGCGCCGGAAACCATCTCTTCCAGGTCACGGCCGGAAAGTTTTCCGTAAGCCTGATATTTATTTACCGCAAAATAGACATCGCCCTCCAGTTCATACGCCAGCCCTTTTTCCTCAAGTTTTTCAATCATTTCAATCATTCCCGGGATATGATCGGTAGCTTTCGGTTCTACAGTGGCCTGGCGAACCCCCAGATTGGCCATATCCTGGTGATACCTGTCTATATAATGCTCGGTTAACTCTTTGATAGAAATCTGTTTCTCGTTGGCTCGTTGTATGATTTTGTCATCAATGTCAGTAAAATTCTTTACGTAATTGACCGTATAGCCGCGGAACTCCAGATAACGGCGGATAACGTCAAAAACGACGCTTCCCCGGGCATGTCCCAGGTGGGAATCGTCATAAACCGTTACCCCGCACACATACATACTTACCTCACCAGGCCGGCGCGGCGCAAACTCCTCTTTTTGAGAGTTAAGGGTATTGTATATTCTAAGACTCATAAGCTGACCTATTAAACAATCTGATACGTTTTAAGCACTCTTCCCGGCCCAGGATTGACGCCATCTCCGCCAGCCGCGGTCCGGCCATTTTTCCGGAAAGGGCGATTCTGACCGGCATAAAAAGATTTTTCCCCTTATACCCGGAATCTTTCTTGAGGGTTGCTATTATAGCGGAAAATGTTTCCTGGTCAAGCAGGCCGCAGTCTTCAAGTTTTTCTTCAAACAGCCTGATCAAGGGAGAAAAGCTGGCCGAAGCGAGAAATTCCCGGGAATCATCAGAGATATTATAGGAAAAATATATTTTAAGCCATTTCGGCAAATCGGTCACAGAAGTCATGTTGGCTTTAATCGATTCCACCATCCTTAAAAGCCTTTTATCCTTTAAATATCCTTCGTCTCTTAAAGCATCCCGGTTACTGTTTATTAGTTGTTGGGGAGAGCAGTTTTTCAAGTACTGACCGTTCAACCAATCCAGTTTGCCGAAATCAAAGGAAGCCGGACTGGTGGAAACCCTTTTTAAAGAAAATTCCCGTATAATCTCCTCAATCGTAATAAAATCGGTTTCCTGTTCTGAAGACCAGCCCAATAAAGCGAGATAATTCACCACCGCCTCCGGCAGGTATCCCCTTTCCCGCAGACCAGCCACTGAACCGACCCGGTGACGCTTGCTCAAGGGCGCTTTGTCTTCCCCTGCCAGTAAAGGAAGATGGGCAAACCGGGGTTGTTTCAGCCCGAACGCCTGATACAACATTACCTGACGAAAGGTGTTGCTTACATGATCCTCCCCTCTGATGACATGAGAAATTTTCATATGGGCATCATCCAACACCACCGCAAAGCTGTATGAAGCGATTCCAGTGGAACGGATAATCACGAAATCAGAGATATCCTTACATTCCTTTTTTCCTTTAATCAGATCCTTAAAAACAATTTTTCCCGGGATTTCGGCATTAAACCTTATGGCGGGAGTTTCTCCTCGCTTAATCCGCCTGCCGGCTTCATCCGGTGCAATGTTTCGGCACCTGCCGGAGTACCTGGGCGGTCTTTTGAAGGCCAGGTCGATTTTCTTTTTTTCTTCCAGTTCCTCCCGGGAGCAGAAGCAATAAAAAGCCAGATGCCGCTCCACAAGTTCCAAGGCCTTGGTTTTGTAATAATCTATCCGCTCGGTCTGGCGGTAAGGGCCATGTTCGCCCCCGACATCAACCCCCTCATCCCAGTTCAACCCCAGCCATTTTAAATCGGTTTTTATCGTATCTTCCGATTCCCGGGTGGAGCGCTCCCGGTCCGTGTCCTCGATCCGCAGGATAAAGGTTCCGTCATGGCTCTTGGCGAACAGCCAGTTAAACAAGGCTGTCCGGGCGTTCCCGATATGCAGACTCCCGGTCGGACTGGGGGCAAACCGGACTCTTATTTTATAATTGTCCATCCGCTGATTAAAATTTATACCTTTTTTCCAGCAGGGCTACGGCCAGGGCGGCGATTCCCTCTCCCCGCCCCAGAAAGCCGATTCTTTCGTTAGTGGTGGCTTTGATGTTCACGGCGCTCAGATCGATTTGCAAAGTGGAGGACAAAGCGTTTTCCATTTGTTCGACAAAGGGAGCCAATCGAGGCTTCTCAGCAATTATAGTAGCATCAATATTTATAATACAATAATTAGTATTACAGCATAGCTCCCCTACCCTTTTCAAGATTATCAAACTGGAAATTCCCTGGTACTCCGTGTCAGTATCGGGAAAATGATAACCGATATCCCGCAACCCGGCCGCCCCCAACAAAGCATCGCAGACAGCGTGAATCAACACGTCGGCGTCCGAATGGCCCTTTAAGCCCAGTTCATAAGGTATCTTGACCCCTCCCAGAACCAGATCACGCCCCGGAACCAGGGCGTGGACATCATATCCGTTTCCAATTCTAAACGTTTCATGTCGGGCCATACGTCACTCCCTCATAATAAAAAACCGGTTATCCCCCAAGATTGGGGAGGCTCCACTCCGGTATTTTCACGGTAAAAGATTTTCCTCTTTCGTCAGACAGGCTCGCATCAAGCCGTAAGCGCCGGAAAGCATCATATTACCGTGGGGACAGGCGAAATAATACCCCC
>JBHHXV010000123.1:0-6631 GCA_046757225.1 bacterium | reverse complement strand
CCGGATGATTCCCCGGTGCTGTTGATTTATAAACGTAAAGACAGGGAATGAGTATTACGGTTGACATATACTGGTATCTACAGGCATAATCATAACTTAATTCAAGGAAAAATAAGATGTCTTGCAGAGAAAACGTAAAATCATCGGTGATGATTACTTACACCGACCCGGTGGAAGGATTTAACGGCTATCTGGCCATCGATTCCAACCGGTACAGAATTGCGGCCGGCGGGTTTCAGGTTCAGCTGGGCCTGACCGCCGAAAAGCTGAACCGGATGGCGCACAATATGACCTTGAAGCAGCAGGTCGGCGGTATCAAGGTGGACGGCGCCAAATGCGGGATAGATTACGACCCCAAGTCGCCCGGCCGGACCGAGGCGATGAAACGCTTTTTAACGGCGATCAAACCTTACCTGAAGGATCGCTATTCCATGGGGGCGGACTTGAACACCACCCAGTTCGAGATCGATTCCCTGGTCAAATCGATCGATCTGCCGGCCGCCAAGATAGCGATCGCCAAGGCCCAGGGGCTTAAACATAAGGAATTCATGTACCGGTACGAAATGCTTTACCAGGAGGTGGGCGGGGTTTTCCTGGGCCGACGGAGGGCCGGTCACGGAGTGGCGATGGCGGCTCTGGCCGTTCTTGACCTGGTCGGCGTGGGCCGGCGGGGGAAAGTGGTTATTCAGGGGTTCGGCAGCCTGGGCCGGGCGGCCGCCCTGTCCCTGTATCTCTCGGGGGTAAAGATAATCGCCGTCGCGGACCGGGACCAGTGCATCATTGCCAAGAATCCTGACCGGGGGCTGAATATCAAGGAGTTATGGCATCATGCCCTGGGAACCCTGCTCCCCAAGAGAGAAAGTCCGGAATACCGCTCAGGCGGCCGGGAGGAAATTTATGCTGTTGAGGCGGATGCCTTTTTACCCTGCGCCATCGAGAACGCGGTGGATGAGGAAAAAGCGCGAGACCTGCCGGTAAAGGTAGTGGCCACCGGCGCCAATCTGGCCCTTTCCCGGGAGGCGGAAGCGGTTTTCTTTGAAAGGGGGGTGATGGTGGTGCCTGATTTTGTGGCCGGAGCCGGGGGGTCGATTTCCATGGACGGCCTCTTCGGGATCGAGCGGCAGGTGAGCCCCCAGAAGGTGCTTGATCACGTGGAACAGCGGATGCGGCAGATCGTGACCGAAATCATGAGCCTGAGCCGGAAAAAGGGGATATCACCCCGGAAGGCGGCCTGCCAGATCTGCAAAGAAAGGGATCGCAACCTGGACGAAGATATGAGGCCTTACGGCCATCCTCTTCCCCCGACGACTGATTAACAAAAATTATGCGGCTTCCGCCCAGAAATCGCCATATTTCCTGAGGATGTCAGCCAGGTCGAAATAATACCGGTGGGAATAGAAAACCGGCTTGGATGTGAATGGTGTGATGATGAAACCTTCATCAGCCGTTTTGGCAATCGTAAACAGGGTATCTTCCCCCACTTCCCGGATGGCCGCCTGACCGGTTTCCTGAAGAACCGCCGCCAGAATCAGCCGCTCTCCCATCATAACTTCAGCCGCTTTTTTAAAATGGTAAGCCAGGTCTTCCAATTCGCTCCGGGCTGAGGCGCTTGTTTTGCTGAATTTTACGGTTAAGCCGGCCGGACTGGTTTCGGTTGAATCCACCGGCAGAGAAAGCGGGAAACCTTCCAGGGAACAAAGGGGGAGTTTTTTCCGCCCCGGTTCGCTGGACCGAACCCCCAGGATTGCCTTGGGATCGCTCCGGGGCCGAAGTTGCTTAGGCTCTTCCCGCAATTTACGGTAATCCTGTTCCGCTTTCGCCAGTTCCTGTATATGCTTGAGCTTCTCTTTTTCCGAGTTCTCCAGCCAGTCCTCTTTCCACTCGTCAAAACGCTCCCAATCGAATTTCTTGCTCATTACCTGAAAATCTCCCTGGGTGGAAAATGTTTTATTTTAACCCGAATAATTCGGGAATCATAGCAAAGCAGATGATATGTTGTTGAAAATAGTTACTTCAGTTTCCCTTCAACTTTTTTGGGCTAACAAATTTTGTATGGACGTTGGCCTAATTCATTTTCTGGTAAGGGGTCTGGCTCATGACACTTAAATTTATGAATAGACCGGGTTAAGGATATCGAAATTTACTGTTTTCCCTCCTTGAGATTATTGTAAAACCGCCAGGTAGGATAAGCCAGATTGATATCGTCTTCAGCGGCAAAAGCGATGAGGATTTCCTCCCACATCTTATCGGCCGACACTCTTCTTTTTCGTGGTTTGCAAAGATAGCGAACCGTTAGGGTAACGCCGCTATCAGATAACGAAGTCCAGACAATCGGGGTCAGGTGCTGGAAATGTATTATATACATACTCTCGATTCTTTTGATCTGTTTGGCGGCATCCTGGCTGTTTGAGGGACACAAGCGACCGGCGATTTCGGCCAGCAGTTTTTTAGCCTTTTTCCAGTCGCTTTCAAAGGTTACGGTCAGCGGGAGTTCGTTCCAGATAAAATCAAATCCCTGGGTGTAATTGGCAATCGGTTTCTTGAACACCCAACCGTTGGGAATATTAATAATCCGGCCGGTACTTTGATCATCATCCACCCAGTTACCGATTTCCATCAGAGAAAACGCGAACAACCGGATATCGATCACGTCTCCGGCATGTTCGCCGATTTCGATACGGTCGCCTACTTTAAACTGTCTTCGGATAACAATAAAAATCCAGCCGGCCAGGCCGGCCAGCACGTCCTGGAGGGCAATCGCCAGGCCGGCCGACACTATTCCCACGTAGGCCACCAGCCCCGAGCTACCCCCAAACCAGATGTTGCCGACCGAAATAAGGAACAGAAAACCTATAAGGTAGTGTCCGGTCTTGATGGCCATGTGGCGTTTGTTGTCATCATCAACACGATCATTGACATAACGGTCAAACAGCCACCGCATCCCGCCGAACAGCAAAACCGCCAGCAGGCTTAGCATTATATTGTGAAAGGTCTCCGGATTAAGTCCGAAATTACGGTGCAGAGAATCTAAAAAATTATTCCACATAGGTTAAAAGAATCCATTTGAGTTCATGTATAGGAATTTGAGAATTGGGAGCAGTATTAATGTATGTTTGCAGGAATTACTTGGTGTCTTTGGCGCAGCGGAAGCCGACATTGGCGCTTGACGTTCCCGGGGAGCGGCCTTCACGAAAGGTGGTGGTTAGTTCTTCGGAGCCGTCACCGAAACTTCCCCCTCTGACAGTACGTAAACTGCCGAATTCAGGCCCTTCAGGGTTGTTTCGGGGGCTTCTGGTGTAGTAGGTATCAGAAAACCAGTCAGCGCACCATTCCCAGACATTACCGGCCATGTCCTCTATGCCGTAAGGGCTGGCACCTTTGGGGTAAGACCCCACCATAACCGGGTGGCCGATATCTGATATCAGGCTGTTGGCGCTGTTGGGGGTCCAGGCGTTTCCCCAGGGGTAATGCCAGGCGGCGTTACCCCGGGCCGCCTTTTCCCATTCCGCTTCAGTGGGCAGCCGTTTATGAGCCCATTGGGCATAGGCGTTGGCATCCGCCCAGGTGAGACCGGTCGCCGGCCTCATCCCATGACGCGATTTCGGGGGTTTGAAACTCCCGGCCGGATGATAACCGGTGGCTTCCATAAACTGCTGATATTCAATGGCGGTTACCTCAAACTTATCCAGGTAGAACGATTTCAGATAAACCGTATGAGGCGGTTGTTCCGCCTTGGTTCCCATCTTCCACCCCATAATAAATTCCCCTTCCGGGATATAAGCCATACCTTCTATTTCCTTAAAAATCCGTTTAAGTCTCAGTTTCAGGTATTGATGAGGCTGTTTTTCCGAGACTTCCACCCAGTTTTCCAGGACTTGATAATCATGTTTTACCAGTTTGAGCAGGTGCCGGCCGGTTTTCAACTCAACCTTGACCGGCGAACTTCCCTGGTTCTCGCCGTCAATATAAACCTCGGCTCCCGGGGGATTGGAATCTATTTTCAGCTTAACCAGAATCTCATGGCGCAAGGGAACGGCGATAACCTTTTCCTCCCCGTATTTAAGGCTGAATTCCTGCTCATAGGGCGGAAACTCTTTCATCTCCAGGCGGAGGATATGTTTACCCATAATCAGGTTACTGATCCCGTGAGGAGTAATCCCGATGGGAGGGATATCCTCTTCGGGAGTGCCGTCGATAAAGATGTTGGCCCCTTCAGGATAACTCATGACATAGAGGGTTCCCACGTAGGGATGAATCAGTTCGGTCAGGCGCAGAGTTTTTTTTTTAAGGGAGATTGTCTTGCTGAAGCGCTGGAAATTCTTCTTGGTAAGCTCCAGGAGGTATGACCCTTGAGGAATGTTTTTCACATGAAGAGGGGTTGTTCCCAGCCTTTTCAAGCTAAGATTGACGGCCGCGCCCGGCGGCCGGGAATTTATAAACAGTTCGGCTGCCCCGGGTAAACGCTCTCCGGCATAGCTTACCTCCTGATACTCAATCTTTTTTTCGGGCTGATAGTTATCCAGGGTTATCGGTTGGTATATCCGTTTCGATCTGGGGATAGAATCATAAAGCGCCTTGATATCCGGAGATGAATCAGCCTGTTTTTCTTCCCTGGCCTCGGTTTTCCACACCTCTTCATTGGCTGCTGACGGATGAAGAACCAGTACCGAGGAATCAGCGCTGAGTATCGTTTTTCCCGGAGAATTCTTGGTCGACCCGGAAAAACGTTCCAGCACCTTCAACCTTATTTTAATAAGGCGTTCATCGCCCGGTTTTATGGTAAATTCATCAGTCCATTCTTCATATCCGGAGATCTTGACCCTTATCTTATGCCATCCCACGGAGACCCGATAACGTTCCACCGGTGTATGGCCGATATAATTGTTATCCAGAAAAACCTTTGCCCCGTAAGGTTTACTCTTAACGTACAACATGGCCCACAAGGTCTTGAGGTTCTTGTGGATAGCTACGGTTTTTCCTTTCTCCAGATTGAAGTTTTCCCGATAACTCTGATACCCCTCTTTACTGATCAGGATTTCATAGGAAGCGACCTTGAGGTTGTTGACCCGCAGAGGGGTCTGCCCCCGGTATTCCCCATTAAGAAATACCTCCGCTTTAAGAGGGGTGCTGGTTACATATATTCCCCCCAGGGAAATCTTGTGCAATTGAAAATCGAGATCGATCTTTTTTCCCACCGGGACATTGACTGTCTTCGTATACTGGGTATAACCGAATTTTTCCACCATGATTTCATAGACGCCCGGCTTTAAAGTCAAGGTAGCGTTGGTTTTTCCCGCCTTTTTGCCGTTTACCCAGATATTGGCGTTTACCGGGCTGGAAAAGATAAAGACTTCACTGGGAACCTTCCGTAAATTATACTCAAACCGGTTTTCCCGGTCAGGGAGCACCTCTATTTCCTTTACCATGGTCTTGAACCGGCTGTCTTCTATTCTGATCTCATGCCTGCCGGCCATAACCTCGTTAAGGTAGAGGGGAGAGATACCCACCGCCTTGCCGTCCAGGAAGATTCTGCTGCCCATCGGCTGCACGCTGACAAACAGGCGGCCGGTCGCCGGATTCAACTCCTCCAGGACATCGACCGTCTGTCCAGCTTTCAGATCAACCTTCTTTTCCAGCGGAGAATACCCGCTGCGTTTCAATTGCAAATAGTACCGCCTGGCCGGGAAATCATTTAAAGCCAGAGGGGTCAGGCCCCGGTAGATATTATCCAGATAGACTTCCGAGCCCGGAGGAATACTGGAGATTACCAGGTTTCCGGAACTGATCTCTTTCAGATCGATTACCCATAATTTTTCTTCCCCTTTGTTGACTTGCAGCTTTCTTTCCACTGTCCTGTATCCGTCTTTGGCGATTCTTATGTTATGCAGCCCCGGTTTTATTTCCACCGCGTTTCCGGAATACCCCTCTAATTTCCGGTCAACATAGATCTTGGCCCTGGTAGGATTGGTTCTTACCAGCAATTGGCCGCTCTTTTCCGCCAGCCGCTCCTGAATCTTGGTTCTTCGATGCTGGTTGATTTCTATCTGCGTTACCTTATCCGCGTAGCCGGAGAGCGACAGCCGCAGTTCATGTTTGCCCACCGGGACTTTTTTTGAATAATAAGGAGCTTTTCCCATACTCCTCCCATCAATAAAAACCTCCACTCCTTCGGGAATGGTCGTGACCTCCAGTTCTCCGGTATAAGAAAACAGTCTTTCGGAAATCTTGACGGTTTTGTCCTGCCGGATATCAATGGTGGCTTCGTAGTCATTGTATTCCTTCATGGTAATTTTCAGTTGATATATTCCGGTATCCAGTTGATCAACCGACAGGGGGGTCCGGCCGGATTCCTCCCCGTTTAAAAATACGGAGGCGCCGGGAGGAACGGTTTCCACCCGCAGAGACCCCACCTTCTTGGATTGTAAGGCCACCTTGACCTTGCTGGTCTGTTCAGGAAATATTTCTATGTTCTGCTGGTAGGTTTTATACCCGGGCATGGTTATTCTCAGTTTGTATTTATCTACGTTTAACTGAAAAGTCCCCGGAGTGATTCCCATTTTATAGTTGTCTATGGTGACATTGGCGCCGGGAGGGCTGGAGATTACCCGGAGCTTTCCCGGGAGGGGGTCCA
>JBHHXV010000122.1:0-6632 GCA_046757225.1 bacterium | reverse complement strand
CATAATGATCCGTTTCCGGGTAAAAAACAGCAAATTCCATCGGAAAGTGGCCTCTTCCGGTGAGATCAACTACAGCGTCAAAGCGATTGACTCAAAAATAATCAAGACCTTCCCCAATGTCGCCGGTCTCTATATTGTCCGGCTCCAGGGCAAATATGACATGAAGTCCGCCCTGGCCAAGCTGGACAACTTCGCCTTTGTCATTTACGCCCAGGATTTAAGCCATTATAAAACCGTTCCGGCCTGGGCTCTCCAGTTCAGCGAATAGAGTTTATTGCTGCGTCACCGAAAGAATGGTAACCGGGCTCATGGGAACATCAGAGAACCCTTTGAAGCGGCCGGTGGGAACCTCCTCGATCTGGTGCACCACGTCTATCCCTGCTGTCACTTTGCCGAAAACCGCGTATCCGAACCCGTTGGAGCTATTGTTCTTGTGGTCCAGAAAATGGTTATCCGATACATTGATGAAGAACTGGTCGGTGGCGCTGTCCACAATGCCGGTTCTGGCCATGGCGATAGTTCCCTCCAGATTCTTCAGTCCGTTGCCCGCTTCGTTCTTGATGGGGGATGAGGTCGGTTTTTTGTGCAGGTCTTTGTCCATGTTTCCCCCTTGAATCATGAAGCCACTGATTACCCGGTGAAAAACGGTGCCGCTGTAGTGGCCGGATTTGACGTAACTGAGAAAATTCTTAACGGTAACAGGAGCCTTTTCCTGATCCAGCTCGATCTTGATATCTCCCCGTGAGGTTTTCATCAATACCACCGGATTCTTGGCCTGGGCGCTTTCCGCAACCATAAATATTCCCCCTGCGATTAATAGAGTTGATAACAGCTTCTTCATTTTTTTCTCCTTATGTTTAGTTAAAGAAAACCTTTTTCAATAATCTTAAAACAACCATAAAGTATTTACCGATTTCCTTATATGATTTTATTTTTATCTCGACATTTTCTCCTTTCAATATAGCTGATATTTGCTTTGGTCTCAGGTAAAATTCCAGCAGTGCTCTCAGCTGCAGGTTTTTCAGTTCCTTGGAGGTGCGCCCCCGGGGAACGTACGAAGCCTCGTAGCGGCTGATGCCGGTCATGGTGCTCAAAGAGGACCAGTCCTCCTGAACGTCTACCCCCTCCTTGACCGCCATATTATAAAGCTCGGTTCCCGGATAGGGAGTGGCCAGCGCGAATTTGGCCACATCAAGAGGAAGCGATTTGGCGAACTTGATGGTCTGGATCGTTTCCGCTCTGGTTTCAGTGGGAAGGCCCAGGATAAAAGCCCCTCTGGTCATGATTCCGGCCTGGTTGGTAAGCCTTACCGCCCGGGCGTTGTCCTCCACTTTCTCGTTTTTGTCGATCATATCCAGCAGCCTCTGGGAACCGGTTTCGATACCGAAGGAGATATTGACGCACCCGGCTTCCTTCATCACCTCCAGGATCTGCCCGTCAATGGCGTCCCCCCTGGTCTGGCACCCCCAGGTCACCTTCCTGTTAATCCCTCTTTCCATGAACAGCCGGCAGATTTCTTCGGTTCTCTTTTTGTTGACCACGAAGTTGTCGTCAGCGATCCACAAGCCTTTTATATCATATTTTTCTATTAAAAACTCGACGTCCTCGACCACCCTGCGGGGGCTGAGCATCCGGTAGACATACCCGCTGATATCCCTGGACGAGCAGAAGATGCACCGATACGGGCACCCCCGCGAGGTCAGGATCATGGTGGGCACGAAATCGGGAAGGGGGATGCTGTCGCAGATATGTTCATAAGCCAGCCGGGGGAACTTGTCCAGATCCTTTTCATAAGGCCGCGCTTTATTATGGACAATTTCTCCCTCCCGCTTATAGGATACCCCCGGGATATCCCGGATATCCTTTTTCCCTTCCCGGTACTGCACGCATTCCCAGAGGGTGACTTCGCCTTCCCCCCGCACCACTATATCCACAAACTCGTTCTTGAGTGATTCTTCCGGGAGTATGGTAGGGTGAACATTTCCCAGAATCACGGTAATTTCGGGTGCTACCTTTTTCAACTGCTGTGCCAGTTGAAAAGAGCGGTAAACCACCGGGGTCAAACTGGTGATTCCCACAAGCGAAGGCTGAAATTGACCTATCAGCTCCTTTATCTTCTCGTCAGTAAGCGCTCCCCATTGCTCATCGACAATTTTAACCTCAACCCCTTTTTCCAGCAGGTACCCAGCCAGAAATCCCAGGCTTAAAGGGATTCCCTTACGGACCAGATCCTGGAATTCGCCGTATTGCTCTTCGCGCTTAAAACTGGGATTTATCAGTAAGACCTTGCTTTTCAAACGGAATCCTTGTCATTCTTAAGTTCTCCTATAGTATAAAACACTTCCTTCCTTTTTGGTTATAATTTTTTAAGTCGACCTTTGAGGGCTTCTCTGGCTTCATAGACGGTCAGGGGCAGCCGATCTCCGTTGAGTTCCAGTTCCTTCATCAATTGGGCGATCTCCGGCAGCCTGAGTCCGGCCTCCCCCAGTAAGCCGCTCTCAAAAATCCGGGAAGGCGTTCCCTGGCAGACAATCTTCCCCCTGTTCATAATCAGGGCCTGGTCCATAAAGGTGGGCAGCAGGTTTACATTATGGGTGGCCATCAAAACAGTCAACCCCTGGGTTTTATTAAGATGCTTCAGGAGTTTCATCACCTGATGAACTCCGGCCGGGTCCAGCCCGGCGGTCGGCTCGTCCAGGAGCATCACCTCCGCTTTCATGGCCAGCACCCCGGCCAGGGCGGTGCGTTTTTTTTCTCCGGCGCTCAAGGCATGGATCGCCTGACCGGCCAGCTCAGCCATGCCTACCGACTCCAGCGATTCTACTACCAGTTCCCTCACCCGGTCGGCAGGCAGACCCAGGTTACGGGGGCCATAAGCCACGTCATCAAAAACCGTAGGCATGAACAGTTGATCGTCCGAGTTCTGGAAAACGTATCCCACCTTTTTATATAATTTCCTCAGGTTGGCCGGGGAAACTTTGAGACCGGCCAGTTTCAGGTCGCCTTCATAGGGAGATAAAAGTCCGACCATGGTCTTGAGCAGGGTGGTTTTTCCGGCTCCGTTCGCTCCCAGAACAGCGGCGAACTCTCCCCGTTTTATGCTGAAAGAAAGGCCGGATAAGGCCGGTGACCCGCCGGGATAGAGAAAAGAAACCGAATCGGCCGCGATCATTTATATTCGCCAGAAAACCAGCATGAACAAGCTGGCGGTAAGGAAAGCAAGGAAAACCTCTCTGGAGGGAGGGGAGGGTAAGGCCGAAGGGATAAAGCTTCCCCGGTACAGGCGGAGGTTCATTGCCTGCTGGGCGATAACCGCCTGATCGAACGCCCTGATAAAGACCATCCCCAACAGGGAAGCAGAGGAACGCAGACCATTGGAGAAACCGGCGTAGCCGAATCTCAACTTTTGCGCCTGAAAGATTTTGACCGCCCCCCTGGCCAGAAAAAAGATATATCTATACATTAACAGGGCTAAATCAACGAGGGTGGAAGGGATTTTCAGCCAGGCGGCCCCCATGATAAGCTTGGGCAGGCTGGTGGTATGAATAAAAGATAAAAGCAGGGAAACACAGGCCAGCACCTTGAGTGCGATTAAGATCCCTTGTTGCAGACCTTCGATTGATGCTTTTAAAGCGAAGAGATTAAAGAAGTTTATGGCAAAGAGTGTCTGCCCCTCTATCAGGAAAGGCTGCACCATAACCAGAAATAAAACCACGCCCAAAGGGGCCAGTAGTTTTCCTTTAATCTCCGCGTATCCGATTTCGATCGTTTTTAAAATAAAAGCGGATAAAACAAGGACGGTCAAGGGAAATCGCCAGTTGGAGGAGGCGGTGGTCAGGGAAATCAAGAGGAAAGCCATCCCCAGTTTTATCCGGACATCCAGTTGGCTGAAAAAATTCTCTCCCCGGGCTTCCGGGTCGGGGAACTTGGTATGCAGGCTGAACTCAGGGGTCATTTTTCCCTTCTTCAGGGGCGTTCTCATAAAATATCCGGCGGCCGAGATAACCGATAATGATTCCCCCGCCTAAAGCGGCGATGGTAAAAGCCCCCAGTTCCGCGTCACCGGAAAGCTCCATGACCGGATGCGGGTCGGCAGCCTGCCCCTTTACCGCCCCTGTTTCCACCACATCGTCCAGGCCCTGAAAGTCGTTGTTGAACCAGCGCTGTCCGATAAAGGCGCTGATAAAAATCGCCGCCAGAGGAAGAGGGTGGTCAGGACGACTGTCTTGACGAACCTATCCACTGACCGCTTCTCCGGCTGTCATGCCGGAAATGGAGAATTTCCGGGCCAGATCGGGCCGGCGCATGATGATATATTTCACCATGAAGCCGGTAAGCAGGGCGTCCAGCACAGCGACCGGCAGCTGGGTGGGAAGGTATCCCAGGAGGTAGATTTTCCAGGAAAACAGAATTCCTCTGGAGCCGTGCAGATCCACCGCCAACTGAAAACCGGCGGTAACGTAAGTCATCAGGTCCGCCACCAGACCGGCAACCGCCGCTGCGGTCCAGGGCTTTATTCTAAGGGTTTTAAGCCCCAGGTAAGTTCCGTACCCGCTCAGGACTCCCACAATCCCCATGGAAAAGGTGTTGGCCCCCCAGACCACCAGTCCCCCGTGAGCCAGGAACACCGCCTGAAACAGCAGGGCGATCATATTGATCACCACCGCGGCGAAAGGGCCGACCACAATAGCGGCCAGGGCGCCGCCGGTCGGGTGGGAGCAGGAGCCGGCCACCGGCACGGGAATATGGAAAACCGACAGGATAAAGACCGCCACCCCGGTCATGGCCAGCAGGGGGAAATAATCTAGGTCGAGTTGCCGGCGTTCTTCGATCTCCCTGATTCCCTTTAACACGAAGGGGATACAGAGCAGCAGCCAGACCGCAGACATCCGCAGGGAAAGCACCCCGTCCGAGATATGCATGGCATAGGCGGATACCGGCGTCAGAACGATTAACAAGCTGATTAAAACTATATTTAGCATAAAAAAATCCCGTCTCTCCTAAGAAGAGAAACGGGACCCGCATATTTATCACCGCCTTTTTACCGTCAAGGCCAGTGAAAAAAAATTTCAGGCAGGTCTTCTGACTAGTCGGATCATCCTACTTGCGCGCGCCTTCCCATCTGTTTAAAGACAGTGGCTAAAGTTGCGGCTTTCGTCCCCGATTACAGCGGCGGGTCCGTGATGGCTTTTCACCATGCTTCCCTTTTCACCCGCGTTTTTTCGGCGGGCACCTGAAAAACCAGATTCGATTTTTATATCGATACCCTAGCTCATTTTCGCCGTCTTGTCAATCTTATTAAACTTGACATTTATCCTGAAATTACTATAAGGTCATTTCTTTGACTTTTACTGGGGAGTTTATATTTATGCAGTTCATATCCGGCGAGGAAATAGAAAGAGAGAGCTTCCGGATCATCGACCGGGAGGCGGGAGATCATGATTTCAGCTCCCTGGAATGGCCGGTACTCAGAAGGATGATCCACGCCTGCGCGGATTTCTCGATTATGCCGCTGGTCAGGTTTTCCGGTAATCCGGTGGAAAAAGGAATAAAAGCGATAAAACAGGGCTCGGCCATAATTACCGATATCAACATGGTAAAATGCGGGATTTCCCTGGCCAGATTGTCGGCGGTCAATCCGGTATATAAAAGCGGGCGGGTTTTCTGTAATATCGCCGACCCGAAAGTGGCCCGGGAATCTCGAAAAGCGGGGCTGCCCCGTTCGATTTTCAATATCCGCTCACTGAAGGACAAGGTTGACGGGGGGATTGTCTGTATCGGCAACGCTCCCACCGCTCTGGCTGAGCTTTGCCGGCTGGTGAGCGAGGAGGGGGTAAGCCCCGCTTTGGTCATCGCCATGCCGGTGGGGTTTGTCAATGTGGTGGAATCCAAAGAATTGGTCAAGGGATTGGATATTCCTTATATAGTAATGGAAGGCCGCCGGGGGGGAACTACCTTTGCGGTCTCCGTTTTGAATGCCATCAGTGTGTTAGCGGGAAAGCATTAAATGAAAGCGATAATTATATTGGGGCACGGCAGCCGGGTGCCGGGCGCCGGAACTAATATGGAGAAGGTGGCCGCCTTGTTGCAGTCAAGGTACGGTTATGAGCTGGTCGAGCCGTGTTATATGTCCCGGCTGGGGCCTTATTTCCCGGAGACCCTGGCAAAATGCGCAGCCCAGGGGGCTACGGAAGTTGTCTTGATTCCTTATTTTCTGAACAACGGCCTTCATATCCGGCTGGACATCCCGGAGATGATGAAAAAAGAGGCGGAAAAATACCCGGAGTTGCAATTGATTTACGGGGATAACCTCGGTTTTGACGATTTGCTGGCGGAGATTGTCCATAAGCGGATACAGGGGGCGGAAAACCGGCCGGATGTCCGGGAGCTGGAACTGGAACCGAAAGAAAACTTCCCCGTGCCCCCGGGGCAGGGAGAGTTTGTGGAGGTTTCTCCTGAGGATGCCAAAAAGCACGACGGGCACCATCATCACTAATGTTCAAAAAAATATGACAGTTCCTTCTCCCCTGGGGGAGAAGGTTAGGATAAGGGGGTGTTTACCAAAGGAGTCTTGTTTTGCCGACCTCGCCCCTCACCTCAATCCTCTCCCCAGAGGGGAGAGGAGGTAAAGA